>JAKSPF010000048.1 GCA_024405065.1 Sphaerochaetaceae bacterium
GTTGATATTGCATACAAATACGGTTCGGATGTGATAATTTCAACCACATTCAATTCACCGGAAGGCTCGGATTTCACCAATCCCGTGACTGCCTTGATGGAGTCTTTTGATTTGGGTAAAAACAGAGAATCCGTCAGGGAAATCCTCAACCACAAGGATGCGTTGTGGATTCGTTGTGACGTGGAAAATTTCAATATGACGCAATATGATGCTGTTGAGGAACTTGCTTCAAGAGGTTATGAAAGTGCAAAGACGGTTTCCGGCAATATGTCGGTCTATTCAAACGGAGGAGTTGATTCTTCACTGTCTGAGGTTCGTTCCGAATATACAGAGGTGATTCCACAGATACTTGAGAGGACTTCAAGGTTCAATCATTCACCTGCAAGGAAGATGTCTTCCTACGCCGCTATAGTGGGCAGAAGTTTTGACACACGCCTGAGAGATGATATGACATTGGGTCTCGGATATGCATTTGCAAAGGGTGATTTTTCATTTGATGTTACTGCCGGTATGGCTGCAAGGGCGGCAAATGATGATCGTTATACTGTTGTGAGACAGGCGGCAAACAGGGATGCCAGAGTGCCGTCTTATGAGTCAAAACCGTATATTTCCGCTCCTCAGGTTGCATTCCATACGGATTACTTCTTTGCAGAAAACAGGTTCCATGTTGCCGCAGATGTTGCTTACAGACTCAACCGCGGTTTCTGGCTCAATCAGCAGTTTGAGTACCGGTGGAAGAATCTTACTGCCTTTGAAAATTTTGAAACTGATTTCAAGACCACGCATATGAGGATAGGTGCCGAATATCTTCTTCTCAAAATGCTGAGATTTGAAGGCGGCTTCAGAACTGACAGTTTCAAGCAGTTCTGGGGCTATGTTGGTGCAGAAGGAAATTTCAGTTTCAGACCGGTTAAACTCTACGCAAAGGTCAGAACTGACATAGGTATAAAGACATGTACCGTTCTTTCTGCGGAAATTGATGCATGGTATGTGTTTGATAAGGCATCTGTTGTGTCTGATATAAGACTCGGATTATACGGTAAGGTTGACCACAACTTCGGGTACAGGAAGGATGAGGCTGACGGTTACGGAAAATCCACTGCTTTTGAGATGGGTTTTGACGGCAGGCTTGTGTTGAGTATGTCCGGTCTGAGACAGTATCCGTTCAGACTCAGAGTAGGCTACAACTTTGCTGACAAAAAGGTGGTTTGGTCTTCAAAAATCAACTTCTGAGGAATTTCCGAAGAATTTGTTTGTTGTCCTGTGATGTAAATTTCTCTTGAATACATTACCGCGTTTGTTTTATCATTCATCATATTTTTTTGAGAGGTGTTGAGATGACAAAAGAAAGAGAACGTCTCGGAAGCCGGCTCGGGTTTATCCTTTTGAGTGCAGGTTGTGCTATCGGTTGCGGAAATGTCTGGAAGTTTCCGTGGATGACCGGAGAATACGGTGGCGGAGCGTTTGTGCTTGTCTATCTTATCTGTCTTCTCATTCTCGGTCTTCCGGTTATGACAATGGAATTTTCTGTGGGACGTGCTGCTCAGACAAGCCAAATTAATATGTATCAGAAGCTTGAGAAGAAGGGTCAGAAGTGGCATTACCACGGTATTGTGTCAATTGTGGGAAATGTATCACTTATGGCTTTCTACACCGTTGTAACCGGTTGGATGATTTGTTATTTCTGGCGTTTTCTTACCGGAGATATAGATAATCTTGGTTTTGTTCCTATGATAACCAATGCCGGACTTAACGTGACTTTTCTTGCAATTGCCGTGATTGCCGGTTTTGTTATTCTCTGCTTTGATCTTCAAAAGGGACTTGAGAGTGTTACAAAGTACATGATGGTAATTCTCCTTTTTCTCATGGTTGCGCTTGCAATTCATTCAGCTACACTTCCCGGAGCCGGTGAAGGTCTCAGGTTTTATCTTCTTCCCGATTTGTCAAAATTAAACGGAACAGTGATAGTCAATGCAATGAATCAGGCGTTCTTTACATTAAGTATCGGTATGGGTTCAATGGCGATATTCGGTTCATACATAGGAAAGGATCATTCTCTTATGGGTGAATCGGTGCGTGTTATAGGTCTTGATACGTTTGCGGCTCTCATGGCAGGTTTCATAATGTTCCCTGCGTGTGCCACATTCAATATTCCGTTGAATGCCGGTCCGAGTCTGCTGTTTGATACAATGGCAACAGTGTTCAAGAATATGAACGGCGGAAGATTCTGGGGAACATTGTTCTTCCTTTTCATGGTATTTGCCGCATTCTCAACGGAACTTACGGTTTGCGAAAGTATTGTTGCAATGGTTCGTGACCTTACCGGATGGGACAGAAAGAAAAGTGCCGTTGTTTCAGGTGTCGGAGTGTTCTTGCTTGCTCTTACAACCGCACTCGGTTACAGTAAGTTCCACTTCCAGCCGTTTGCGGAAGGAACTGCATGGCTTGATTTCTGGGATTTCATAGTTTCAACAAATATTCTGCCTTTGGGAGGCATTGTGTTCAGTCTTTTCTGCTGTAATAAGTTCGGTTGGGGCTGGGATAACTTCATTGCGGAAGCAAATGCAGGTAACGGAATGAAGGTCAAAAGTTGGATGAAACCGATTTTCAGATATGTTGTTCCCACATGTGTTGCAGTGGTTTATATCTATGGAATTTTCACTTTCCCGTGGAAGTGATCGGGAGCAGATTTGACAAAAATACTTCCGTCTGCAGAAGCTGAAAAACTTTGTAGAGAAATGATTACCGAGCTGGACAATAACCGGCTCGGTAATTTACTTTTGAGCGCGGGTTCAGGGAGAATGTTCGGTATTCTTGTCTGTACGGACGGAACGGTGCTGAAGGCGTTTTCAGGTGAATTGCTCGGCTCTTATTTATCAGACGGTTTTGTTCCTCCTGTTTTTGACGTGAAGGAACTTACTGATGTCTGTAAACCGTATGAGGCAGAAGTAAAACGTCTTACCGCACATATCTGTGAGGGTAATTTTTCTGAAAAAGAGACGGAACTGATGCGGCGTGAAAGACGTGCACTCACACGTGAATGTTGGAAGAAGTTGAAAGATATATACAGGTTTCACTGTTTTGACGGTAGTGTACGTACACTCAATGAGGTGTATCCGAATGCTCAGGCAGGTACAGGCGACTGTTGTGCGCCGCGTTTGCTTTCATACTGTTATTCCATCGGGAAAAAACCTGCGTCCATGGCTGAATTTTTCTACGGAAACGGTACTTTGGAGCATAAAAAGTTTTATACTCCGTGTGACGAACGCTGTAAGCCTGTTCTTCCTGCAATAACGGGCCTGGATATCGTCTATCTTGACGATTACATTTGTGTTGTGAATAAACCTTCCGGATTGCTTGCCATTGAAGGACGAGGTTCGGACAAGCAGGATTGTGTTGCTTCACGTCTTCGTAATCTTATTTCATACTGCATAAAACAACCGTGTGTTCACAGACTGGACCAAAGTACCTCGGGCTTGATGGTTCTCGGACTTACTCAGAAAGCCCATGATGCTCTTTCAGCAGACTTTGAAAACAGAAAAGTGCATAAGGAGTACGTTGCGCTTGTTGACGGAAAGGTGATGGGGCAGTCTGGCACGATTGATATTCCGATAAGGCTTGATACCGAACACAGACCGGTTCAGATTCCGGATCCGGTAAACGGGAAAAGGGCTGTTACGGAATGGGAAAGAATATGTATATGCCGGTATGGCAACCGTGATGTTACAAAACTGAAACTTGTACCGCTGACAGGACGTACCCATCAGTTACGTGTACACTGTGCGCAGGCATTGTTTCCTATATGTAACGATGCAATATACGGAAAGGCAACTGACAGGACAAGTTTGTGTCTTACTGCTTCAAGACTGTGTTTTACTCATCCGGTAACGGGAAAGAAAATGGATTTTACCATACCTGAGAGCTGAGACCTGTTGATTATGGAAGTACGGTGTTGTAATCTGAAAACGGAGGAAAATTATGTACAGGATTGTTTCAAAAAAAGAACTTAATCCGTCTGTTACACAAATGGAGATAGAGGCTCCGCTTGTTGCTGCAAAGGCAAGACCCGGACAGTTCATAATTCTCAGAGTGGATGAAGACGGGGAGAGGATTCCTCTTACCGTTGCAGGTACGGATCATGAGAAAGGTGCTGTGAAGATCATATTTCAGATTGCCGGTGCAACTACGGCAAAGCTCAATCGTAAACAGGTCGGTGAATCAATACAGGATTTTGCAGGACCTTTGGGAAGGGCAACTGAAACTGAAAACATAAAAAAAGTGTGTATTGTCGGTGGAGGTGTGGGTTGTGCAATTGCTCTGCCTCTGGCTCAGGAGTTTTACAGATTGGGTGCAGATGTTACGGGTATAATCGGCTTCAGAAACAAAGATATGCTGATTCTTGAAGAGGAGTTCGGTTTGTGTTGCAACAAGCTTGTTGTGATGACTGATGACGGTTCCTATGCAAGACACGGAAATGTTACGTTGCCGCTTAAAGAAATGTTTGAGGCAGGTGAAAGCTTTGATCTTGTAATTGCCATAGGTCCTCTTGTGATGATGAAATTTGTTGTTGAAACTGTAAGACCGTATAATATTCCTGTGAATGTTTCAATGAATCCCATAATGATTGACGGAACGGGAATGTGCGGTGGCTGTCGTCTGACTCTCAACCGTGACGGAAAGAAGATTACAAAGTTTGCATGTGTTGACGGTCCGGAATTCAACGGTTATGAGGTGGATTTTGATGAGGCTATGAGCAGGAACAGAATCTATCAGGATTTTGAGCGTAAAGAGTATGAAAAGACCTGCAATCTTTTCAAGGGGGTGAACTGATGCCGCTTGAACCGAAAAAACATGAAATGCCGGTTCAGCCGGCACAGGTGAGAGCCCGTAATTTCAGTGAAGTTGCTCTGGGCTATACTCACGATATTGCGCTTGCAGAGGCAAAACGCTGTCTCAACTGCAAGAATGCTCCGTGTGTGCAGGGTTGTCCCGTTAATGTGGACATACCATCTTTCATAGCAAAACTGAAGGAAGGCGATGAAGAGGGTTCTTACCGTATAATCTCTCTTTCATCTTCACTGCCTGCAGTCTGCGGAAGGGTATGTCCTCAGGAAAAACAGTGTGAAAGCAGATGTACTATGGGGGTGAAGTTTGAACCTGTGGGAATAGGCAGACTTGAGCGTTATGTTGCCGATACTCACAATGCAAAACCGGAAGCTTTGCCCGATGTTCCTGCACGTAACAATCACAAAGTTGCCGTTGTGGGTTCCGGACCTTCCGGTCTCACATGTGCCGGTGACCTTGCAAAAAAAGGCTATGAAGTTACCGTTTTTGAGGCTCTTCACACTGCCGGAGGGGTGCTTGTGTACGGAATTCCGGAATTCCGTCTGCCCAAAAGCATAGTGGCAAGGGAAGTTGATTCTCTCAGACAACTCGGTGTGAATATCATGACCAATGTAATAATCGGAAAGACACTTACTGTGGATGAACTGTTTGAACAGGGATATGAAGCGGTATTCATAGGAAGCGGTGCAGGGCTTCCGAATTTTATGAATATTCCCGGTGAAAGTCTTAAAGGTGTTTACTCAGCAAACGAGTTTCTCACAAGAAGCAACCTTATGAAAGCATGGAAAAATGACAGTGATACTCCACTGATGAAAGGCGGTAAGGTTGCCGTTGTGGGTGGCGGAAATGTTGCAATGGATGCTGCCCGTACTGCTTTGAGACTCGGAGCGGAAAAAGTGTACATTGTTTACAGACGTTCAATGGATGAACTGCCTGCAAGGAAGGAAGAAGTTGAACACGCTGAGGAAGAAGGTGTGGAGTTCCGTCTTCTTAACAATCCGGTTGAAATTCTGGGATACAACAATCCTGAAAATCCACGTGATGAAAAAAACGGCTTTGTTACCGGAATGCGCTGTATAAGAATGAAACTGGGAGAACCTGATGCCAAGGGCAGGCGGAGACCTGTTGCAATTGACGGTTCTGAATTTGTGATTGAAGTTGATACGGTGATAATGGCAATAGGTACTTCACCCAATCCTCTGATAAAAAATACAACTGACGGACTTGAAGTAAATGAACACGGCGGAATCATAGTTTCCGAAGACGGACTTACCTCTCGTGCAGGAGTGTATGCCGGAGGTGATGCGGTAACCGGTGCCGCAACCGTAATATCGGCAATGGGTGCGGGAAAACTTGCTGCAAAGTCAATAGACGGGTATCTGACAGGTTTGAAGAGATAAAATAAACTGTTCAAACGACGGTAAATAGTTTACAGTGTGGGTATTATGAAAAAGACATTATTGATTACGGTTCTTATTTTTTCGGTACTTGCCTGCGTTCAGGCAAAGGATTTTCACATAAGGTTCGGAGTGGGTGAGGCACGTGGTGCACTTGAAACTCTGCCGGATGCAATGGGCGGAATTTTTCCGGGTTATTTCCGCATAGGAGCGGGTTATACCGGATTCAATCTGCTTCCGGAGCGAACAACGGAACTGAAACTTATCGGCGGGTTCGGTGTGCAACAGAGAAAACTCTGGCAGAATCCCGTTACAGGAGAAGTGATTGACAATTACGAACCGGCTGCTGTCAATGCCCTGTCAGCAGAGTGGGATTTGAGTTTTGCGCAGGGATTTTTCACAAGCCCTGTTTACGGCAAGGATTTTCTCACGGCAAAAATAGGGTATTCCGGACGATATGAAAAGTATATGGGTGATACTACTTTCCTGTACTGGACCTTGCCCGCTAATCTGGACAGATTTACAGGCAGCAAGGTCTATTCCGATGTCGCCGGCGGAAAGTTTTTGGGAAATGAAATCAATCTTTCACTGAAACTGGATGATATGGAAGATACTCTTCACACCAATGACGGTTGGTACACCACACTGGATTTCAAATTCGGTCCTTCATTCATGAACAAGGCACTTGACGGAAAGGCAAGTTACGTCACCGGAACTTTCAATGCAGTAGGAGCAAAGACTCTTCTTAATCTTACAAATTCACAGAACAACAGAAGTATGTTCTCAATTGTCCTGATAGACAGGTTGAACGGCTGGTATGTGGGTGGAAAAGAAGTTCCCACATTCATTCAGAGGGCTGCTTCAATGGGTAGAAGAATGCGCGGTTACGCTTTCTATTCCTATGTGTACAAATTCTCATTTGTGAATAACCTTGAGTTCAGATTTACCGCACCCGGAATTCACTGGGACGGACTTGCTCCGAGGGCTGCTCTTTTCTTTGATGTCGGCTACGGACTCGGAAATCACGTCAACACTTCCTCAGTTAACGCAAGTGTCTCCAATCAGTTGCTCATGTCACTCGGCGGACAGATTGAGTTGAGTTTCTTTGACTTTGTTGATATCGGCTTTCAGGTCTCGTATCTGCTGAAGGGCGAGAATCTTCTCAAAGAAGGGAAGAAGGTCACTACCGCATTCTTCCTGACTCTTGACTATTGATATTTCAACCGGTTCGTCAGAAAACGGGGTGGTATTTTGATTGATCCTAATGTTCATTTCAGGGACTGGGAACAGTCCGATAAAGAGACAGTTGCGCATGGACTTATGACGGCGACGGTGGCGGGGTTCACCCATGTTTTTGATATGCCTGACTGCAGTCCTGCTCTTACGGATTATGATACTCTTCTAAAAAGGCTGGAACTCACGAACAAGCCCGGCTATCACATCTATGCCGGATTGACGGCAAATCCTGTACAGATTGAAGATGTTCTGTTTACTTGTATGCATCACTATCCCCGCATAGCGGCTGTGAGTCTTTTTACCGGACCGACTATCGGCAATATGGGAGTTACTGAAAAGGAAGATCAGCTGAAGGTTTTCAAAACCCTTGCACGTTTCAGGTATAAGGGGGTTGTTGCCGTTCACTGTGAGAAGGAGAGCCTTTTGAAACCCGAACTTTATGTTCCGGGGAAATTTGAAACTCACAGTCTTGCTCATCCGCCCGAGTCTGAATATGAATCCGTAAATGATATTTTAACAGTGGCATTGGAAGCAAAATTCAAAGGACTTGTTCACATTGCCCATGCATCATGTGCTCAGACTGTAGCGTATGTGCGGGAGTTCCGGCGTGAAGGACTTAGAGTTTCAATGGGGGTGACTCCTCAACATGCTTTGCTCAACACTGAAGATGCGCGTAATCACGACAGATATCTTAAAATGAATCCTCCCTTGCGTGATGAAGCGAACAGGGAAGCAATATTCAAGTCTCTTCTTGACGGCTGTGCTACTTGGGTTGAATCGGATCACTCACCGCATACCTTGCAGGATAAGGAAGACGGTGCAAACGGTATTCCGGGTTTTGCGGGAATGCTTGTTCTGATAGAAGCCTTGCGCAAGGCAAAGTGTTCTGAAGCACATATTGAGGAACTTTTCTGTTACAATGCAGCCCGGGCATTCGGGATAGAAGTCACCGACAGGGATCTGTATATTCCGGAGGATTACGAGGAAACGATTGAGGAACTCCGGTCTGAATATCCTTTTCACGTCTGGTAAATCAAAATCTTATTTTCTATCGGCTCTTGGTTTTAAAGTTTAAGAGTTTCCCGAAGGCGGAGAAAGAGCAAAAGAAATGACAGCATCTACTGCCTGCTGTTCGGCAAGCGGGTCAATGTCATAGAACA
>JAKSPF010000049.1 GCA_024405065.1 Sphaerochaetaceae bacterium
CCTGCGAAGCCTGTGCTCGGAATATTTTTTCATTGAGAAATACAGACGCAACCGCAGAACTGTTTTTGCTACATTCCCTTTTGAAAATACGGCAAAACGGCATTTTTTCAAAATTTCATCATATTCTTTCAGATGACGACCGATGTTCTTTTTTGTCTCACAGTAGGACAGATGTGAATAAAATTGAGAAGAAGCACAGTTAAAAAGCGAATGTGTCACACTTCTGCAAAACTGTTCGTAAAAATCATATTCATTCAAGTTTATCCTTTCCCGATAATGATTCACCCTCATTCTCAGCTGATTCCAATCGTATGGTTTTGACTCGTTCATTATTGACTGAGGATTGATGTTGTAAAAGTAAAGACATTCGTTGATTACGCACAAAGAATCTGCCCGGTAAATGCACGGAATCACAACTGCCATATCCTCTCCTACCCTGATAGATGTACCCAGATAGGTGTGTTCTTTTTGGAACAATTTTCGTTCAAATGCCTTTGCCCACAGTGTCACAGGAATACTCTTGCCGTGACAATCCTCAAAAAGCCTACCGAATATTTTTTTTTCAATATCAGTCCTGCAGTACAGTCCTGCACTCAATTCAACAGGTACATTTTTCCGTAATTCACCGGAACATACGGTATAACCGCAAATAATAACTGAAGGAGAATTTTCTGCAGCCCTTCTGAAAGTTTCAAGATACACTTCGGATATCATATCGTCGGAATCAACCGGAACAACATAGTTTCCGGTTGCAACATTAATTGCTGCCTGTCTGGCAGATACAGGTCCTCCGTTTGCCCTATGAATTACTTTGAAACGTGAATCACCACACGCATATTCATCACAAATTTCTCCGCTTTCGTCTGTTGAACCATCATCAACAAGAATTACTTCAAAATCGGAAAATGTCTGGTTTTGAATTGATGAAAGGCACTCTCTTATAAATTTATCAACATTGTAAACGGGAACTACAACACTGAAAAAAGGATTATTCGTCCGCACACATACCCCTGTACGCTTCAAGAAGTTTTCCGGCTTCAGTTTTGATATCGTACCCGGACTCTCTCATTTGCTGATAACCGTTTTCACGATTAACGGATTTGCGACTTAATACGATATCTTTCCAGTCAGAAGGATTATCTATAGGAACAAAATCCACCAAGTCAGACAATTTTGCTTCAAGTGAAACTTTGTCAGAGAAGTAACATGGAAGACCGTTGACCTGTGCCTCAATACCGACAACAGGAAGACCCTCATATAAACTTGGCAGAATAAAACAATCCATTGCATTGTAATA
Source organism: Sphaerochaetaceae bacterium (assembly GCA_024405065.1). Classification (GTDB taxonomy): domain Bacteria; phylum Spirochaetota; class Spirochaetia; order Sphaerochaetales; family Sphaerochaetaceae; genus JAKSPF01. Next base: position 1,298 of record JAKSPF010000049.1, read on the forward strand.
ATCTTCAGGATTGGCGACACTTCCTACAAAAACAACTTTTTCATCCAGACGTAGCAGTGAAACTTTTTCCTTTATTGAGTTTTCAAGCGGTCCGTTTCCCACAAACAACAACCTGACATGGGATTCAGATTGGCAAATCTCATTAAATATATCAATTATGAAACCGTGGTTTTTCACAGAAACAAATCTGCCGACATGACCTATCACAAAACAATTTTCTAAACCTAATTTGAGCCGGAGATCGTCCCTGATGTTCTTATTGAACCTGAACCTTTCAAAATCTATCGCATTTCTGATAATTACCACATTGCCTTGTTCAAAAGTCTTATTACCGAAAAGCCACCGTCCTGCCTGTTCGCCGCAGGCAAAATAATGAGTCGCAAACAATTTTGAAAAAGGCTTAAGGCAATTTTTTACAACATTTCTTAGAAATTCTTTTTTGCTTGAATTTGAATGTCCATGTGCAATTCTTACCTTTACACCGGCACGTTTTGCCGCATAAAGGGGTAAAAAATTAAGTGCGGTCATATTTGCATGAACCGCATCATAGTTACCGGAGGAAAAAAGACATCTAAGCTGTCTCAAATAACTGAAAACATGAGTATAATGAGGAACAATGACAACTTTTCCACCATTATTCTCAATAATATCTTTATCAATAACTTTTGAAGTCTGATCAACAAAAAAATGAAATTCAACCTTAGACTTATCAATGGCCTTAAAGTAGTTCATTATACAAGACTCAATCCCGCCCTCAAAAACAGAACCTATCACCTGTGCAACACGTATCTTCTCTCCCATACAAAAACCTCAGAAGAACCAACCCAAACCTACAAACAGCTCATAACCGAGGTTTGTATCCAAATCTTTCTTTATGATGCGTTGGTGAAAAGTCCTCAAATCAAGTCCGAAAGACACCCTCAACGGAAATGAAGGATATTCATCAATAACTGCCAAAAGTTCCAGACCCGCAGTCCAGATGAATTTGAAGTACGGATCACTTTGATCACGGTAATTTTTATATTTTGTCCAAAAAACAAAATCACTGAAAAAGTTCAGATACGTCTTTCCGAAATCTTCAAATGTAAGAAACTTAATCGGTAAATTAACGTTCAGTAATCCTCCTATATTACTTCGCAAATTAGCATATTCCTTAAGACTGTCGTCATCATAAACACCCCTCATCATATCATCAAGGTCATCTATTGTGTAATAATCCGAATTGTTAAACCATTTTTCCGGCTGTTCACTTGTTCTCAGAATAAAACGCACATTAGGGTTGAAAACACCGCCGACATCCCAAAAACCGGTGAAATTTGTCCTCACATCATGCTCTATGTAGCTCAGACTTTTTGTAAGTGAATTCCCGAATTCAAACGATATGTTAAACGAATAACCGTGACGGAAATTACCGGCATAGTCAAATGTGGTACTTTTACTTGCCGAAATAGCAGCATCAATTCTCGGCTCATACTTCCCGTCATGAGTCCAGATTGAATTTAGAAATTTCACGGAAGCATAAAACGGAAGTTTACCGATATTAAAGTTAAATCCTACTTTAGGTCCTATATCAACTCTATAAAATCCGCCGCCGTCTTCTGCAGTCTCAGGTTTTGTTGTTGAAAAATGGTCAACAGCAAGACCGGCAGTTAAAAGTTTTGAAATTCTATAGTTGAACGTGGTATATACCGGAGCATAATCATATTTGTTGCTGTAGTAATCCTCGTAGTAGTTAATCTGACTTGAAACGGAAAAACCTTTGAGTAATTCGTTGAAATTGAAACTCAAAGTATCCATCAATCTGTACATCTTCCATGTTTTAACAGAATTGTCTCGCGGGTCATAATCAAGATACAATGTATTTGAAAACGGAACTTTTCCAAGTGGTATATTGCTGATTCCCAAATTGTAGACCATGTAGGAGTCACTCCAAACATGTCTCTCATAGTCAATTTTATCAACATAAATATCGGCAGAAGCCGTAATCGGAACCCTATTCCCGATGTTTATTCCGTTTTCAGTAAATTTAAAACGGAATTCCTGCGTCTTTTTCTCGGAAAAGTTAAAACCGTATCCGGCACCGAAACCGAGTGACACATTCCCCAGTTTAAAACCCCTTTCTTCAGCATAGGCATAAATGAAATTTCCTTCGGTTTTTTCAATGTCGTAATCGGCAAGCAACTGCGCGTCAATGACCATTCCGTTATCAAGCCTGAGGTTACTCAACGGAAGATCAACGGCAAAGGAACCTTTTGCAAAGGTGTTTTCATGCTGGTATGCAATAATTTTTCCCTGAAAATCAGCCATTCTTCCGAACATATTACGGTCATAAAACCTCATACTTAACGTAAGCCCGTCACCGCTTGAATAATGAGGATACGGAAGAATCAGAAACGTTTTTGCAGATTCTGCATTGAACGTCACAACCGCATCAAAGTTTCCGTCACCTTTGTCTGTAAGCTCATAGGAATAGGTAATGGTTTCTTCAAGAAAATACCGTGAATTTATCATGTTCTGACGTTTATTAGCCAGTGCATTCATAAGAGCTTCTTCAGAGTCAAAAGACTCATTCGATCCCCTGATATAACCCATTGCGAACGAAGGTTTCATCTTTCCGCCTAAATTGAGCTTGTAGTCAACAATGGTAATCTTTGAAAAAACCGGCGGACAAAGTAAAATGAGAACAAACGCAATTACAACGCACCTTTTTTTATCCAACAAGAAGAGTCCGCCCTTCGGTCATCCCTTTGTGACCTTTCACATTCTAAAATATATTACTTTAACCGTCAATTCTCGGTTTTGTTACAAAAAATCCGGAGACAATTGAAAAAATTTTGCAATTAATGTCTACAGAAAACTTTTTCATTTTGCCTACATAAAACTCCCGGAAAAGTTCCCGCTTGAAAACTGGACAAGTAATGTTCAAACAATTAAAATGGAGAGTCGGGTCGCAGAGGAGACAGCATATGGCAGAGCATGATGTAACTGTTAAGAATACGCTGAAGGCACTTGCCGACACAAAAAAATACTCCTCAATTAAGGACATTTTAACAACGATGGAACCTGTTGATATAGCAGGGATTTTCAACGATATGGATGAAAGGCAATTGCCGGTGATTTTCCGATTACTTCCTAAGGATCTGGCTGCCGACACCTTTGTTGAAATGGAGCCGGAAATTCAGGAGACACTCATAAGAGGTTTTTCTGACACGGAACTGAAGGCTGTCATTGACGAGCTTTACGTTGACGATGCAGTAGACATAGTTGAAGAGATGCCGGCAAATGTTGTCAGAAGAATGCTTGCTCAGGCCGATCCGGCAATGCGTCGCAGTATAAACGAAATTCTTCAGTATCCCGAAGATTCTGCGGGATCAATAATGACAACCGAGTACGTTTCCCTGCGTGCAACAATGACTGTCGGTGATGCAATAGCACATATACGTGCAAACGGTGTAGACAAAGAAACAATTTACACTTGCTATGTCACATCAAACAGAAAACTTGTAGGTCTGGTGTCAATAAAGGATCTTCTTCTGGCAAGAGATGACTCCACAAAAGTTTCGGACATCATGCAGGAAAATGTGATTTCGGTACAGACTGTGACAGATCAGGAACAGGTAGGACAGATGTTTTCAAAATACAACTTCATCGCCTTACCGGTTTTGGATTCCGAAGGCCGCATGGTCGGTATCGTTACATTTGATGATGCAATGGATGTCATGGAAGAAGAAACAACGGAAGACATCCAGCTTATGTCAGGTCAGACTGCATCCGATAAAACATACGTAAGAAGCAATCCTTTTGATCTGTTTTTACACAGAATACCGTGGTTGATAGTTCTCATGATATCATCCACATTTACGGGAATGATAATAAATCATTTTGAACTCGCTCTTGCTGCAAATGTTATTCTTACCGCTTTCATCCCCACACTGATGGATACTGCAGGAAACTCCGGTTCTCAGAGTTCTGTCACGATAATACGTGCTCTCTCACTTGGAGAAATAGAATTCAAAGATCTTCCGCGTGTAATACTTAAAGAGCTTCTGACAGCTCTGATGTGCGGTGTTGTTCTCGGAACGGTTTGTTTTGCAAAACTGATGATAGTAGACAGAAACCTTTTAGGCAATCCGGATCTGACAGTAAAAATAGCACTGATAGTAAGTCTTGCAATGTGCATTACCGTTCTTGTTGCCAAAATACTCGGTGGCTCATTGCCGATTCTTGCAAAGAAAATCGGTTTTGATCCTGCAGTAATGGCAAGTCCCTTCATTACAACTTGTGTGGACTCTCTTTCACTTCTGGTCTATTTCAATATTGCACGCACATTCCTTCATACATAAAAAACCGGAGGCAAACCTCCGGTTGAATTAAGAACCAATTGCAAAATTCCTCAGGAATTGAACATGTCTTTGCTTATCCAAAGACCCAAAGCAGGATTCGGAATGAAGTAAATCTCTTCACCGTCAACCGTGTTGTAACCGTATTTCAGCTTGTGAGGATCGTATTTTGATGCCATTTTATCATAGTCCGCACTTTTGAAACCGACATCTTCTATTTCCTTTCGTGAAATATTCTTCACTGCATAGGTAATACTGAATCTGCCGTCACTTGAACCGTGAATAAGATGTGCTGCAGCACCGGCATTATCCACAAGATCCTGATTCTTTTTATACTCCTCAAGCGTGTGAATACGTCCCTTGTAACCGTACTTCCTGATAATTGCATCATTTGCGGCGTCTTCACCGAACTTATCAACACCGGGAGCAAGTACAATCAATTCACCGCCATCTGCAATTGCCATTCTGGTTCTGTAGACCGCCTTATTGCCAAGCCACGTACTTTTAAATTCATTCGGATCAAGATAAACAACACACTTTCTGATTCCGTGTTCAACAAAGTCAATGTTTGTTTTCTGACTCAGAGCAACAGCGTCTTCAAGAACTTTTCTTGTATTGCCTATAAAAAGACCATGAGTCTGAATTACATTATCAGGAGCAGTACACACAGTAAGGGCAAACCACACAGGTCTGTTTGAAAGAAAATGCTCAAGAGCATAATCAAAGACTTTCCTCACGGGAGTAAAGTCTTTTCCCATCATCCTTTCCATACCGTAGACAGCACCGACCATATGACTCTTGTTGATCATATCGGAACCACCTACCCCGACAAAAAGGTTTTTGGCATGGTTTGCCATTCCGATTACTTCGTGAGGAACTACCTGACCTACAGAAAGAATCAGATCATATGAATCATCCATTACCAGACGATTGACCTGAACGGAAATCGGCTCATTCCAAAGTCCTTCAGTAACCTCAGAAAGATAGGACGCAGGAACTTCACCCAAAGTAACTACGTCATGTCTCCAGTCATGGCTGATAAAACAGGAAACAGGTATGTCACCGTACATCTTGGCAATCTGTTCTTCCGTCATCGGAACGTGAGTACCGAGTGCTTCAAGAACATCAACCTTACATCCGCGTGAAGCAAGATAATGATATGCACAGTTGCATATATATCCCGCATTTGAGAAAAACCTTGTAAAGTCCGGTCCTATGAGAAGCACCTTTTTCAAGCCGCTGCGTGAATTCAGAAATTCCTCAACTTGTTTTTTTATTTGTTCGTTTGTCAAAATCATACAAATTCCTCACATAAAATCAGGCTGTATAAGTGGAAGCACTTGTATTACCGCCCTCACCGGTCCAGTTTGTATGGAAAAACTTACCGCGCTCCTCATCTACACGCTCATAAGTGTGAGCACCGAAATAGTCCCTCTGAGCCTGCAGGAGATTTGCGGGAAGACGATCCGATGTATAGCCGTCAAAATATCCCAAAGCAGAAGAGAAAGCCGGAGCAGGTACACCGCAAAGTGCAGCCTGAGACACAACTCTTCTCCACGAAGGCACAAGCTTCTCAATGACACTCTTAAAATACGGATCAAGAAGAAGATTGGAAAGTTGCGGATTTTTATCGTAAGCTTCTTTTATTTTGCCGAGGAAAACAGAGCGTATTATGCACCCCCCTCTCCACATCAGTGCAATTCCGCCGTAGTTGAGGTTCCAACCGTAAGTCTTTGCAGCAGTCCTCATCAGAGTATATCCCTGAGCATAGCTTATTATCTTGGAGGCATAGAGCGCACATCTTATATCTTCAATAAACTGCTTTTTATCACCACAGAAGTTGTCTCTCTGCTTTTTGTTGTAAACTTTTGCGGCTTCAACACGGTCGGCTTTCATTGCAGAAAGACACCTTGAAAAGACACTTTCACCGATTAAAGTAAGAGGCACACCTTCATCAAGGGCAGCAATTCCTGTCCATTTTCCCGTACCTTTCTGTCCTGCAGTATCCAGAATTTTGTCTACCAAGGGCTGACCGTCACTATCTTTGAAAGCAAGAATATCTCTTGTAATTTCAATAAGATAGCTGTCAAGTTCGGTCTTATTCCATTCCGTGAATACTTCGTGCATTTCATCACAAGACATACCCAAAAGATCTTTCATCAAGTGGTATGCTTCACATATTAACTGCATGTCACCGTATTCAATTCCGTTATGAACCATCTTGACAAAATGACCTGCTCCGTTTTCTCCGACCCAATCACAACAAGGAGAACCGTTTTCAACTTTTGCAGAGATAGCCTGAAGAATCGGTTTTACTGCAGACCACGCCGCAGGACTTCCGCCGGGCATCAGAGACGGACCCTTCAAAGCACCTTCTTCACCTCCTGAAACACCGGTTCCGATGTAAAGTAAGCCTTTACTTTCAACGTAGGCAGTCCTGCGTATTGTATCCGGAAAATGGCTGTTTCCTCCGTCAATGATTATGTCACCCGGTTCAAGTACTTTTAAAAGCATTTCAATGAAATCATCAACAGGTTGTCCGGCCTTTACCATCATCATAACCTTTCTCGGCTTTGCCAGATTGTCGGCAAGTTCCTCAAGGCTGTGAGTTCCGATGATATTCTTTCCTTTTGCCCTTCCGTTTACAAAATCGTCAACCTTACTCGTCGTTCTGTTAAACACCGCAACGGTAAAACCTTTAGATTCCATGTTCATTACAAGGTTCTCACCCATTACGGCAAGTCCAATCAATCCGATATCCGCTTTCTTATTCATAATCCTTCCTTTGAGCCGACTGAAAACGGCTCTTTTTTTCCGGACGAACCGGTACTGTAAATTGCGGTTTAGGCGTGGCAAATGCAAGGCGCAAGCGAGGGGCAGTGCTATTGTGCACGACCCGAGCACAGCAACGCAGCAGTTGCCCGCATAAAACCACTCTTCGCCGTAATTGCGGTTTAGGCGTGGCAAATGCAAGGAGCAA
>JAKSPF010000005.1 GCA_024405065.1 Sphaerochaetaceae bacterium
ACATCACTGTACTCACCGGGATTAAGCTTGAAAATTTCTTCAACAGCCTTTTCTCCGAACATCTGTGAATAATAACTGTTTTCCGCCTCAATCCAACCGTCAATAAGACCGCTGTCTCCCTTTGTGCTTTCATCCTCTGAGTATGACTGTGCAGCTTTTTCAAATGTAATGCTGCCGTTTTTAATCTGATTTAACACATTCACAGCCTTTGAATAATCAGCTGTTTTATTATCACCGAACTGGAAAAAGATGTGTGAGATCTTTACATAATCAGGAGTTACAAACTGATCAACGTTTTCTTCATACAGTTTTTTTATCTGATCTTCAGTAGGAATCTCAACGTTCTCTATCTGCTCTTTCTTCACACCCATAACGTAAGACTGGAGAATGTACTGAGAAGCAAGGTATTCCTTGTAATCCTCAACAGACATACCGGTATTGTTCTGAAGATACTTATCAAAATCTTCATCCGAAATTTTCTGACCTGCCTGTTCTTCCATTGTCTTTTTCTGCGTTGCAAAAAGATTGTTTTTCTGGTCTTCGTTGAGAGAATAACCGTCCCTTTCCGCTCCCTGCTTGAATATGATATCATCAATCAAAGCGTCAAGAACATCTTCTGATGTCAATTCCTTACCGTATATCTCTTTGTAGTAATCGTATGCCTCATCAAGATCCTGCTGTGTAACAACATCATTTTTTGTGAGATTTACTCTGACAATGGGAGTTCCTTCTTTCACAATTGAACTTGACGTCTTTTCTTCCTGTGAAATGTCAGTTATCACATTCTCCGTCTTTGTCTCCTTTGCACCGCCGCAAAAAGCAGGCACAACAACCAGAACACACACAAAAACCGTAAGTAAAATTTTCTTCATAATAGTAATATTCCTTTCCCTCAAAAACAGCATGACCGCAATATTTCACTGCGGCCCTACTGTTTGCTTTACGAATCCCTGATTATTTTGTTTCAGACGCAACTGCGCCGGCAGTATTCTTCATTGAACTGAGAATTGAGTTCTCCGAAGACTTGTTGACTACCGCAACAAGCACGGCAAGAACAACAAATGCCGCAACAAGATAAGCCGTCAACCTGTTGATTACCTTGTTTGAATTTCCGCCGAATGCAGAATCACTGTTACCACCGAAAACTCCACCGAGTCCCGTATTGTCTTCACTCTGAATTGCCACAAGGAAAATGAGCGCAAGACTCACAAGAACAAAAAGAATCAGAAGAATGATACTCAAAACTGTCATTTACAAACTCCAAATCATTTTTTACTAGCATTTATAATAGAGAGAAACGGCTCCAATGTCAAAGAGGCACCGCCGACAAGTGCTCCGTCAATGTTACTGCAAGCCATAAGTTCCTTTGCGTTGGCCGGTTTTACGGATCCCCCGTACTGAATTATCGTATTTTCAGCAACTGTTTTTCCGAATTTTTCAGCAATAAGAGATCTGATGTAAGCGTGCGCCGAATCCGCATCTGAAGGAGTAGCCGTCTTACCGGTACCTATCGCCCAAACAGGTTCATATGCCACAGTAATCTTCTCCATTTGATTTTCCGATACTCCGGAAAGACCGATATTAATCTGATCGGCAAGTACCTTTTCCAGTCTGCCGGAATCTCTTTCCTCCAAAGTTTCTCCGACACAAAGAATCACATCCATTTCGTTTTCAATCGCAAAAAGAACCTTTTTGTTTATGAATTCGTTTGTCTCACCGTAATACTGTCTTCTCTCACTGTGACCTACTATAACGGTATTCACACCGATATCCTTCAACATATCACACGAAATCTCACCGGTATATGCTCCGGAAGCATGATCATTCACATTCTGGGCGGCAACAATTACATTGCTCCCCTTTACAGCTTCAGTAACAGCCGGAAGACAGACAAACGGCGGTGCAATCATCACCTTAACCTTTAAGTTTTTTACCGCATCTGCAATCTGTTTTGCAAAAACGGCAGCCTCACCGGGCTTATAATTCATCTTCCAGTTTCCTGCAATATACAACTCTCTCATCTTACTTTCTCCAGTGCTTTTATGCCGGGTAGCACTTTGCCTTCCAAAAATTCAAGTGACGCTCCTCCACCGGTTGAAACATGGCTGATATTGTCTGCAAGTCCGAACTTGTTGACCGCCGCAACAGAATCTCCGCCTCCTACAACCGTTACAGCCTTTGAAGAAGCCAGTGCTTTTGCAACATCCTCGGTTCCTTTTGCAAACTGAGAAAATTCAAAAACTCCCATCGGACCGTTCCAGACAACAGACTTTGCGTCTGTAAGAACTTCAGCAATCAATTTTGCAGTTTCAGGACCTATATCCATCCCCATTAAATCGTCAGGAATGTCAACAGAATTCACACTTACCGGCTTTGCACTTTCATCAAATGAAGAAGCACACACGTGGTCAACCGGAAGAATAACCCTTACCCCTTTCTCCTTTGCGGTTTTAAGAAAAGACTCGGCAGTTCCGAAAAAATCTTCCTCAACAAGGGATTTTCCGATTTTGTGACCGAGAACCTTCAGAAAAGTATAAGCCATTCCTCCGCCGATTATGATTGTGTTACAAGTTTTTGCAAGGGACTCAAGGACAGTAATCTTTGAAGAAACTTTAGCACCTCCTATTATCGCAACAAAAGGCTTCTCGGGATTTTCAAGAAGAGGAGCCATAAACTTAACTTCTTTTTCAATCAAAAAACCTGCGTATGCAGGAAGAAAGTGTGCAACCCCCTCAGTTGAAGCATGTGCCCTGTGTGCCGTTCCGAAAGCATCATTTACATAAACATCACCGTAAGACGCAAGTTCTTTTGCAAAATCGGAATCATTTGCCTCTTCCTGCGGATAAAAACGGCAATTTTCAAGAAGAAGAACTTCTCCGGCTTTCAGAGACATAACTTCATTTTTCACATCAGGTCCGATTACATCAGACGCAACCTTCACAGGTCTTTTAAGAAGTTCCTGAAATTTTTTTCCTACAGGAATCATTGAAAATTCCGGATTTTTCTGTCCTTTCGGCCTTCCGAAATGGCTCATGACAACCAGAGATGTACCCGGCCGGTCAAGAATATAGTTAATTGTGGGAAGTGCCGCAATTATTCTTGTAGCATCTTTGACTACACCATCTTTGAGAGGAACATTAAAATCCACCCTTATCAAAACTCTTTTATTTGTCAAATCGGCGTCTCTGACCGTATTCAAAACCATATTATCCTCCGTATGTACATAAATTAATTCCCGATAGAACAAAAAATAACAGCAGGTCTGATTTGACCTGCTGAATATGGCATTATTCTCAACCGTTGACCTTTTTCATATAAGCAATCAAATCAAGCACCTTGTTTGAATAACCTATTTCATTGTCGTACCATGAAACAACTTTCACAAATGTATCCGTAAGAGCAATACCTGCCTTTGCATCAAAAATTGAAGTTCTTGTATCTCCGAGGAAATCAGAAGAAACCACAGCTTCATCCGTATATCCGAGAATTCCCTTGAGCTCTCCTTCGGAAGCCTTTTTCATTGCTGCACAGATTTCCTCATACTTTGCAGGCTTTGCAAGATTCACGGTCAAATCAACCACGGAAACATCAAGGGTCGGAACTCTCATTGACATACCTGTGAGTTTTCCGTTGAGCTGAGGAATAACCTTTCCTACTGCTTTTGCCGCACCTGTTGATGAAGGAATAATGTTTCCTGAAGCAGCTCTTCCACCTCTCCAGTCCTTCGCAGAAGGTCCGTCAACTGTTTTCTGTGTTGCTGTTGTTGAATGAACAGTTGTCATAAGACCGTCAGTGATTCCCCAATTGTCGTTGAGAACCTTCGCTATGGGAGCAAGACAGTTTGTCGTGCAGGAAGCATTTGAAACAAACTGAGTACCTTTCACATAAGATTTCTCGTTAACCCCGCACACGAACATCGGTGTGTCATCCTTTGACGGAGCAGACATTACAACGTACTTTGCACCTGCATTAATGTGAGCCTGAGCTTTTTCCTTTGTAAGAAAAAGACCTGTTGACTCAACAACATACTCGGCACCCACAGCATCCCATTTGAGGTTACCGGGATCCTTTTCGGCAGTCACCCTGATCTTCTTTCCGTTTACGATAAGAAGAGACTTTTCAACATCTGCTTCAATGCTGCCTTCAAACTTACCATGCATCGTGTCGTATTTAAGCATGTAAGCAAGATAGTCTACAGAACAGAGATCGTTGATTCCAACAACTTCAATCTCCGGACGTGACATAGCGGCACGGAACACAAAGCGTCCGATCCTACCAAAACCGTTAATTCCAATTTTCATTTGAAAATCCTCCATACAATTTGAACGATAATAATATACTGAAATGACTGTTATCGGGTCAATAAAAACAGAAAAATACGTTGATATTTCATACATAGAGAGCCAATTACAAATTTTGCAATTGGCTCTGGACGAGGCTCTATCTGTCAAGAGCACGTGATAAATCTATTGAAAAACCTTTAAGTCCTCCGAAAAGAAGAGAACTTGATGCTCCGTGAATATCCTTTGGAATTCTTCTGCCATCAGCAATGAAAATCACGGGCAGCTTTTTTTCATGACAGAGAGAAATGATATTACCCATGGTAGTTGTCATGTCTGACATCGTAACTATAATTCCCGATATATGATAAGCATTGAAAATCTCAAACACCTTTTCAATATCGGAACTTTTCATCGTAGCTGGAACCGTCATGAAGTATTTGAGATTGCTCTTGTCACAGCAATTCAGAAGATTGAACGTCCTGAATTCGTAAAGAGAAGATGAAATATGTACGGCGTCTGTATCTATAAAAATCAGGTCATTTCCATCTCCGACTCTGAATGCAGAATACGCCTCATTTTCTTCTGATAGACAGGAAACGGCAAGACTCATAGCCTTTCCGGTTCTTACGGTTAAATCCCTGTTGGACTGACCCTGTGCTATGGAAACAATACGCACCTTTCTCGGATGTTCACCCTGACTGTACAGAGCGGCAATCTTTGCAATGGTAGTTGTCTTTCCGCTTCCGGCAGAACCCAGTAAAGCAAAGAGATTGGGAGGATTCACCCTGTCGGAATTATCGGTACTGACACTGCTGACAATCTTGTTAAGCACTATGTACTCAAATTCTCCGTTACTCGGTGCGTCCGGCAATGAAGCTTCAAGCTGTTGCCTTATTTCCCCCAAGAACCACTTAACATATTTTTCAGAAAAATCGTTGAGTCTGAGTATGTTTTCTGCCTTTTCGGCGAGTTCATCAACTCTCTGTGTTTTTTTCTGTTCAACTACATCAGGCTTGTTCTCATAGCGGTTTTCATAAAGAGATGATGGCTTTTCGGAATAGGATGCAGACGCAGAACCCAAAGTTATGTTAAGCGTCGGGATTGACGGAAATGCATCGTCTGAAACATCATCGTCCGGAAGGCTCTCACTCACCGGTTCAGGTTCAACTACCACCCCTCCCAGACGTCCGTCAGGATCCGGAGTCATGGCCTCACGCTCAAAACGTCTCATGAGATTTTCATCTATTTCATGTGTAACCGGCTGAGGCTTGTTTCTTTTCACAGGCTCAGGCTCTTTTTTTTCAGGTTCCTCAGATTCTGAATTTACCAAAAAACAGGTGAGCTCACATTTCGTTTTTGAGCCCAAACCCATAAAACCCTTTTCTGTTATGTCCTTTCTGCTCAGAACCCTTATCCCTGATCCGTACTGTTGCTGGGCTTTGAAAACCGCCTCCTCAAACGAAGCAGCAACAACGGTAATGTAATTCACTGTATCCTCCAAATCCGCAATTCTGCAACACAAGGCAGATTATTCATTGTAATACAAACAGTTACCACCGAATTTACACTAATTTTACAACTTAATGTCGCGAGTGTAAAGATTATGTACGCACGTTATCCCTTCCCACACGTAATTCCAAGCTAATTCAAGCCAACTCAAAATGGAAATTTGCCTGTTTTTTTGTTGCTACCTGATATATCAGGATGTTAGAATTAGGAGGAAAACGTGCATGTCGGGAATGAAAAACCTGTCCCGAAAAGGAAAAAACAGTGCAGAAATGTGTCATTGAACTGAAAAATATTGAAAAACGGTTCGGACCTGTTGTTGCAAATGACGGAATCAATCTTCAGATAAACAGAGGTGAGATACTCTGTCTTCTGGGTGAAAACGGATCCGGAAAAACAACATTGATGAATATGCTTTCGGGAATCTACCAACCTGACGGCGGTGAAATTTACGCAGACGGGAAACCCGTAGCAATCCGGTCACCGAAGGATGCTTTTGACTTGAACATCGGTATGATTCATCAGCACTATCACCTGGTAGATGTATTCACCGCAGCCCAGAACATCGTACTTCTTGACGAGGACGGCAAAATGGATATGAGTGCTGTTAATTCAAGAGTGAGTGAAATATGCAGCAAATACGGATTTGATATAGACCCGAAAATGAAAGTTTACGATATGTCGGTTTCTCAGAAACAGACGGTTGAAATTGTCAAAATTCTGTATCGCGGTGCGGAAATTCTCATTTTGGACGAACCGACTGCCGTGCTTACTCCTCAGGAAACCGATAAACTGTTTGCGGTTCTACGCAACATGAAAAAAGATAATAAAGCCATCATCCTGATAACACACAAGCTTGCGGAGGTGATGGATGTTTCCGACAAAGTTGCAATTTTGAGAAAAGGAAAATACGTAGGCACGGTAATTACAAGAGAATCCGATCCTCAGAAACTTACCGATATGATGGTAGGACGAACCGTAAGTCTCAACATAAACAGACCTGAGTATCAAAACCCGCAGGACAAACTCATTGTTGAAGGACTTACTTGCCTGAATTATGAAGGCGTAAAGAAACTTGACAACGTAAGTTTCACGGCAAAAACAGGAGAAATACTGGGTGTTGCAGGAATCGCGGGAAGCGGACAAAAAGAACTTTTGGAATCAATTACGGGACTCTACCCTGTAAAAGCAGGCTCCGTACGTTTCATCAATGAAGATAAAAGTGAAACTGAACTTGTAGGAAAAACTCCGGGTGAGATAAGGAAGATAGGAGTAGGAATGGGCTTTGTTCCTGAGGACAGGCTCGGAATGGGACTTGTAGGTTCAATGGGTATGACCAATAACATGATGCTGAGGTCTTGGAGAAAAGGAAAAGGGATTTTTTTCAACAGAAAGAATCCCGAAAAACTTGCAAGAAAGATTTGGGATGATCTTGAAGTTGTAACTCCATCAACTACCTTTCCTGTCAGAAGAATGTCCGGAGGGAACATACAAAAAGTACTTGTCGGGAGAGAAATAGCATCAAATCCTCCGGTTTTGCTTACCGCCTATGCAGTACGTGGTCTTGATATAAACACATCCTACGCAATTTACAACCTGCTCACAGATCAGAAGATGAAAGGTGCTGCGGTAATGTATATAGGAGAAGAACTTGATGTACTGCTTGAACTCTGTGACAGGATTCTTGTACTGTGCGGAGGTAAGGTTTCCGGCATTGTTGATGCAAGAAACACAACAAAAGAAGAGATAGGATTCATGATGACCAGTGTAGGCGGCATCAAAGGAGGAGACAGAAAATGAACACAAATTTGAAAATGCCGCTGATACGTTTGGCAAAACGTGATTCATTGAAACCTTCCGTTGTTTGGGCAATCAGAATTGCATCGGTAGTTCTTGCACTTTTACTCGGTATGATTCCGATTATTATGGCAGGAAAAAATCCGTTTGTTTCGTACGGGATAATGATTGAAGGAGCTTTAAGCAAACCCGGATACATCAGACAGACTGTAAAGAGAGCAATTCCTCTACTCGGAACGGCTCTTGCCATTGCCCCGTGTTTCAAAATGAAATTTTGGAACATCGGTGCTGAAGGTCAGATAACATTCGGAGCGATAATTTCTTCTGCAATAGCAATTTACCTCGGAAAGTCACTCCCCTCGTTTCCCCTTCTTGTACTTATGGCAGTTGCCGGAGCAATAGGCGGAGGTATTTGGGCTTTCATACCGGGTTATTTCAAAGCAAAATACAACACCAATGAAACTCTCTTCACCCTCATGATGAACTACATTGCCATAGGAATAGTACGCTGGCTTCAGGGCGGACCCTGGGAGGGAAGAAAAGGAACACAGATGATTCCCATGTTTCCCGATGCAGCAAGGCTTCCCAACGTACTTGGGATATACTGCGGGTGGATAATCATTCTTGTACTCGTTGTCATCATTCATGTGTACATGAACTTCACAAAGCATGGGTATGAAGTTGCAGTCATCGGTGACTCCGAAAATACCGCAAGATATGCAGGTATGAACGTGGGTTGGATAATGATGAGAACAATGTTCCTTTCAGGGGCAATCTGCGGAATAGTCGGCTGGATGTTGGTTTCCGGTGCAAACGGCACATTGAACAGTGATGTTGCCGGAGGTGTAGGATTCACGGCAATAACAGTGGCATGGCTCAGCCAGCTGAACAGTTTTGCAATGGTTGTAATTGCAGCGATGTTGGCAGTAATCGGAAAAGGTTCGGCAACATTGCAGACAAAACTTTCCGTTCCGGCTTCGGTTGCGGACATTATATCGGGTGTACTCCTCTTCTGTATGCTCGGCTGTGAGTTTTTCATAAATTACAAGATCATATTAAGAGGCAAGTCCGATAAGGAGGTGCAGTAATGAATGCTCTGATTTTACTTTTAGGGGCTGCAGGTGCATACGGAACTGCACTGATGTTCGGTACTTTGGGTGAAGTACTCACCGAAAAATCAGGTAACATGAACCTCGGAGTTGAAGGTATCATGTATATGGGAGGTATATTCGGTCTGATTGTTCCCAATGTTTATGAAATGGCAGTAGGCACAGGAAACGCCAATCCTTTTGTTGCAATTATGCTTGCCGTGATTTCTTCCTTTGCTGTCGGAGCATTTGCAGGTGCACTGTTCAGCTTCATTACGGTCACATTGCGAGCCAACCAGAACGTCACAGGTCTTGCAATGGCCACGTTCGGAACCGGAGTTGCAAAATTTGTCGGAGAGCTGAGGCGTCTTAAAGTCGGTGGCTATGTTACGTTGTCAAATGAACTCAAATTCGCATTTGATAACCACTTTATGCCCCAGTTTCTTAAAGACATACCGGTTATAGGGAGAATTCTCTTCAATCAGAGTGAATTCTTCTACCTTGCAATCATTCTTGCAATTGCCATGCATTTCTTTCTGACAAAAACAAAAACAGGACTTTATCTCAGAGCCGTAGGTGAATCACCCGTTACTGCAGATGCAGCCGGAATAAACATCACCAAATACAAATATCTTGCTACCATAGTAGGAGGAGGCATTTCAGCGGTCGGAGGAATGGTTTACACAATGACAACAGCCGGTTGCGTTTGGATTGAAGCATCTCTGTCAGGAACCGGTTGGCTGGCCGTTGCCCTTGTCATATTCTGCACATGGAGACCTTTGAACTCAATGTGGGCGTCAATATTGTTCGGCGCATTGATGATTATGTATTTGAGAATTGTTATACCTTTCTTTCCTACAGAACTGTACAAAATACTTCCGTATGCGGTAACCATAGTGGTGCTCGTCATCACAAGCACAAGAAATATCAAAGATAAACAGCCTCCGGCATCGTTGGGGCTTAACTATTTCAGAGAGGAACGATAAGCAGGTATTCCGATACCTGATAAGGAAAAAAGGAGTGAATATGAAAAAAACATTGACTGTATTGCTCAGCCTGATGTTGATTTGTGTTCTGTTTGTTTCCTGCGGAAAGAAAACAACAGAAACTTCATCATCAACGGAAAAAGCTGTTGCAAAAGCCACAAAAATCGGTTTTGTGGTAATTAATGACGAGTCCGATCAGGGTTACACTTGGAACTTTATGAACGGAATGAATGCTGCCCTTGAAAAACTCAAGGCTGAAGGTTACAACATTGAACTGCTGGTGAAGAGAAACACTACTGAGTCCTCTATCTGCAAAGACTACAATACAGAACTTGCAGAGGAAGGATGCGCGGTAATTTTCAACAACAGCTACGGATTTGAACCTTATATGCTTGAAGCAGCAAAGGAATATCCGGATGTGCAGTTTGTCGGAATGACAAACTGCGGCGGACAGTTTGATAACAATACGAACACATTTAACGCATTTGCATCAATTTATGAGGGTCGTTATGCAGCAGGAGTCGTTGCCGGCCTGAAACTTCAGGAAATGATTGATAACGGAAAAATCAAAGCAGATCAGGCAGTAATAGGATATGTAGGTGCGTTCTCGTTTGCAGAAGTGATTTCCGGTATGACATCCTACTTCCTCGGAGTAAGAAGTGTATGCCCGAGTGCGACAATGAAAGTTTACTTTGTAGGTACGTGGGGTGATGCAACCCTTGAGGAAGCTGCAGCAAATGCACTCATTGATAAAGGTGCAGTGATGATTTCACAGCATTCTGACACAACCTCCCCTGCCCTTGCAGCCCAGAAAGCCGGAGTATTCCACACAGGGTACAACACGGATATGACCGGTGCTGCTCCGAATGCTTCAATTGTTTCATGCAGAATCAACTGGGAACCCTACTTCTACACATTCATCAAAAACCTTATTGACGGCAAGAAAAACAATCCTGACTATACCGGAACAATGGCTGAAGGTGCAGTTCTGTTGACTGAAATCAATGAAAAGATTGCAGCAAAAGGAACAAAGGAAAAAGTTGAAAAGGTAATTGAAGAACTGAAGAGCGGAAAGAGACAGGTATTTGATACATCAACGTTCACAGTTGAGGGAAAAAAACTTGATCATGCTTTTGCACTTGATACGGACGGAGACTTTACACCGGATAAAGAAGAAGCTGTATATGATGGTGCATTCCATGAGTCAAAGTTCCAGAGCGCTCCGTATTTTGCAATTCAGATTGACGGAATTGAGTGGCTCAATGCGGCATTCTGATATCGCTTTGGAGAAAATTGCAAAACCTTGCTTCGTGAAGATTGGGCTTTGAAAGGTTTCTCCTCGGTTACAAAAAAGAGGTTCGGTATGATTCCGAACCTCTTTTTTTTACTCAAAATCACCAACTCAGCTGATAATCACGATTCAGTTGCTCTCTCTTATCAGTTTTTTGTGATCTCTGAAAGACTTGCACTCGGACTTTTCACAATTGCAGAAATGAATGAAACAAACTTTTTATGGAAGAAATCAATATCCTGCGATGTTGTGAGAATTTTCTGACAGTCATATAACATTGTAGCTTCACCTGTCTCTGTATCGTAAAGCATCATGATGTATGCAGGAAGCGGAAACTTTCCGTTGGAGTACAGCTGGAAATCGTAGCCGTTTATCTTGCTCATGGGAACAAAACTGAATGTACAGAATTCCATATACTCAAAAACACCGAAATTGTAGATTTTCCTTATTATGTCCTCAAACTCAAGATCCGGATACCCTATGTGTCTCAGCAACTGGTTTTCATCTGCAGAAAAAACATCAAAGTTTTCAGCAAAACTCTTATCCCAGTCAAATTGACAGAGAACACCTTGACTCTGAACCATAGTGCCCAAAGTTTTTCTCTCAGACACGGTTCCTCTGCAGTTACAGAGGTTCAAGTTATACGAAGGCACTCTTTTGTGCATATCACTACTTACCATATTCATCACATAGAACATGAAACTTGCCATGGACTGCCTGTGCTCTGTACAGTATCTTTCAACCTCTTTACACAAATCTGCGGAAATCTTTTTTGCATCGGCAACAGTATCACTTTTAAGCATGAAATTCTTTATTGCTTTGCGACCCTTTTTGAGCTGTTTCTGCCAAATCGGGTTATCTTCCGAGTGAATTCCGGTGTATCGGGGAAACGGACGGCTCTTGAAAAAGTCCTGAAAAAATTTACAGTCCTTCTCAAGCTGTTCTTTATTATTTTTTATCTTTATATCCCTTATGATGAACTGTTCAAACTGAGACGGTGCAGGGGGGAGTTCTTTTCCGCTTTCAACGGCATCGTAACAACACAGAACATCATTTGCCAGATTTGCAATTCCGTAGGTATCCACGGCTAAATGACAGACTTTAAAGAAAACCATATACTCTTTTTTGTCGGCGAGATAAATATAGTTAGGCTCAATCATCCTGCCGTGTTTGAAATCAATTCCCGGCTTTCTGTACTTGTCTATAAAGGCAGTAAATTCCTCTTCGGATTTGAACTCATACATCGGAATGTCGGTGATTACAACTTTATCCTGAATGTATTGCATAAGCTGTTTGTCTTTTTTCTCAAAACACAGTCTCAAACAGTCATTTCTTTCAACAACAAGGTTTATTGCCTTTGTCATTATGTCCCATTCAACTTTTCTGCCAACGGAAATTGAAAAAAGAATATTGTAAAGCCTCTTGAACGGTGAATATTTTCCCTGAAGATTCACAACATCCTGAGATCTTGTAAGCGGATAATAATTTCTTTCCATGTCCTTCCCCTATCAGCCGTTCAGAGCCTTCTTTGTGAGCTCAAACACATCTTCCGGTTGCAGTCTGTTGTTGGTTTTCACGTTCCTAATCAAACCCCTCTCTGTGTAATAATCAATGAGCGGCTGAGTCTGAGAAGTATACACCTCAAGTCTGTGTTTGATTGCATCTTCCTTGTCATCATCTCGCTGAATCAGGTCTTCACCCGTCTCATCATCTTTTCCGGCAACTTTGGGCGGATTGAATACTATGTGATAAATTCTTCCGGTAGAAGGACACATTCTGCGACCTGAAAGTCTTTCAATAACCTCTTCACTTGAAATATCAAAATTCACAACTGCATCAATATCCGTCATCTCTGCAAGAGCATCTGCCTGGGCAATCGTTCTTGGAAAACCGTCCAGAATGAAACCTTTTGCACAATCCGACTCGGAAATTCTGTTTCTTACCATCTCAATTGTTATAGAGTCAGGAACCAAACCGCCGGAACCAAGTATTGATTTCACCTGAAGTCCGAGCGGCGTTTCGTTCTTTATGTTATTTCTGAAAAGATCTCCCGTTGAAATATGCGGAATTCCGTAATAATCCTTTGCCTTTGCAGCAATTGTTCCCTTTCCGGCTCCCGGAGGGCCTAAAAAAACCATTTTCATTTGAAGTTCTCCTTTTTTTTGCTCTGAAATCACAACGTTTCAGAACTACTTGTGAATACTAACAAAGGTTGTTGAGAAAATTCAAGGCTTAGATTAAAATTGCGATATTCCGAAGTTGCGGTAACTTCTGAAGTTGAGATGAACTGATGTTGAAAAAAAATTTTTCATGCGTATTGATTATTGTACTCGTCACAATTTTTTTTGTTTCCTGTGACACTTTGCGTGAAAACAGAGCAAATGTAGCTGATGCCGCAATCAATCTTGCCCAAAGATACATTGATGACGGCAATTTTAATGCTGCAGCGAATGTATACAAACAGGCAAAAGAAAAAACAGACGATTACAGGATTTCATATAACCTTGCACTTGTTCTTGCACAGGCAAAAAGATACGACGAAGCACTGAAAGAGTGTGAATACGCCATGAAAAAATATCCCGAGCAAAAAGATGAAGTTTTCATGAAATCCTATGCGGAATACCTGAGACTTGCGGGTGAAACAGAAAAGGCAGCAGATGTGTACAGGCAGTTGATTGACCGCTTTCCTGATGATGACGATACGGCAATCAGAATAAATTACATAAATTTTCTCTTTGAGTGCAATATGGACAAAAAGGCCTACGATGAAGCACTCTACCTATGGCAAATAAAAATTTATAAGCAGGACGAACACAAGAAGAAAGATGCCAGAACCGTTGCGGAATTTCTGTATCGTGTCAAACCTGAAGAGTGGGAAGCCGTTTACAAAACCTTTAACAGCTTACATAACTAACATGCCGAATGCGGCACCGATTAAAATCCATAACAACGGGTGAATTTTTTTGAATTTTATCATGAAAAAAAGCATTGTGAGATAAGCAATCAATGCAACCGGCATTATTTCCGAGCCATTGAAAAGAGTGACCTTGGCAACTTGCCAAAGAGCATAGGCAACAAGACCGATTACAGACGCTCTCAAAAAAGAAAAAACAGTTTTTACTATCGGATGTTCACTGAATTTATTTAAAAAAGCCGAAATTATCAATATGATAATCACTGACGGAGTAATAAGACCAAGGGTTGCAACAAGACCCCCGACAACGTTTGCTACCGTACATCCCACATAGGTAGCCATATTAACACCAATCGGTCCGGGCGTAGATTCACTTATTGCAATCATATCGGCAAGGTTCTGTGCAGTAAACCAACCCGTTCTTGCTCCAAGATCAAAGAGAAACGGTACAGTTGCCATGCCACCACCGACTGAAAACAACCCTATTTTGAAAAATTCACAAAAAAGCCGGATGTAAACCATTACTTCACCCCACACCCTTTTCTCTCTTTGATGAAAAAGAAACTGACAGAAAACAAAACTGTAAAAATAACAATCAACACAGGAGAAATACCGGCAAAAATTTCCAAAGCAAAAACTGTACAGGCAATTATTGCTTTATCAGGAGACTTAAGAGACTTTGAAGACATCTTGAAAATGCTTGAACTTATAAGAGCACAAACCGCAACTCTTATACCTGAAAAAGCACGCTGAAACAGAGGATTTGAACTCATTACCGCAATAACCGATGAAAGAACGGTGATTATGACAATACTCGGAAACACAATACCCAAAGTCGCTGAAATTGCACCGGCTACCCCCCGCTCTTTTTTTCAGATAAAGGTTGCGGTATTTACCGCTATGATTCCGGGAGTACACTGTCCTATTGCAAAATAGTTCATAAGTTCTTCTTCTGTAACCCAGTTGTGAGTATCTATACACTCACGCTCAAGCAGAGGCAGCATCGCATAACCTCCGCCGAACATAAACAGACCAATCTTTGCAAATGTTGTAAAAAGTTCAAAAAGACCACTATTTATTTTATCACGGCTCATAAAAACCTCTGCATCTCCGCTCTTACCATTGAATCACACATTTCATTGAACTTGATACCTGCATGTCCTTTCACCCAGTTCCACCGTATCTTACCGGAATGGTTAAGAACATCAAGTTCTTCCCATAATTCACGGTTTTTTACAGGTTTCTTTGATGCAGTCTTCCAACCGTTCTTTTTCCAGTTCTCAATCCACTGAGTAATTCCGTTCTGAACGTATTGACTGTCGGTAAATATGAAAATCTCGTCATAGTCTCCGAGCAGAGAACACGCTTTAAGTGAGTTAATAACAGCAGTAAGTTCCATTATGTTGTTGGTTGTCTCTTTTTCTCCGCCACCGGAGCTGGTAACAATTTCACCGTTTGAAATAATCACAAACGCCCAACCTCCCGGACCGGGATTTCCGGAACAACCGCCGTCTGTAAAAACATCAAGTCTTTTCATACACTGAAATACTACTCTAAACCTGATATTGACATCAAGTTGAACGGAATTTATCATCAGATAAAAAACCTGTAAGAAAAAGTTTTTATAGAAAAATATTATATAAGATTTGTATCATACATAATGATATTTTATATATTATTAGTATAATATCACTTGCATAAACATATAAAAGGAGTACTGATTATTACGAAAAAGACTATGAAAAGAATTTTATTCTGCTTAATAATTTTTATAACTTCATTGTTCAATATTTTTGCCGGCGGAGAAAAAGAAACACATAGCATTCAGAAAAAAAACATGAGAATCGTTTCCCTCAGTCCCAACATAACTGAAACAGTATTTGCTCTGGGAGCAGGAAACAGTCTTGTAGGGAGAACAGATTACTGCACAAAACCTGAAGAAGCCCTTAAAGTCCGCAGTGTCGGTAACATTCTTGAACCCGATACAGAAATGATAATTGCACTTAAACCGGATATTGTTGTAGCATCAACCAATCTGAGTTTCTCAACTATGACAATCCTTAACAGAGCCGGTATAAACACAGTCCGTTTTGACGGAGACTACACAGGAAAAGACGGAACCTTCAGACTTTTGCGTGAAATCGGAAAATCAATAAACAAAAATGCCGAAGCTGAAGAATTGTGTCAGGAAATTGAAAAAAAACTGGACAAAATCAAAGACGTAATATCGGACATAAAAGAAAAAAGAACATGTGCAGTCATTATATCCTGGGGAGACTGGGGAGATTTTGTTGCAACAGGTGATACTTTTATAAATGAAATTATTGAGTGTGCCGGCGGAATCAATTTTGCAGAAAATGCTGCAATGTGGTCAGTCTCGCGTGAATTTCTACTCAGTCAGAATCCGGATGTAATTATACTTGCGTTAAATACGGATACCGATTCGGAAAAGGCAATAAACTCCTTCATAAACACATCACCATATAACAAACTGAATGCATGCAGAGAAGGCAGAGTTTATTCAATTGATGCGGATATTATTGAAAGACAGGGATCATCATTTGCAGAATCGGTTGCAATTATTGCAAAACTCCTCTACCCCGAATGTTTCTGAAAGAATACAATCACTGTATATGAGAAAAAGTGTTAAGTTTATCTTTTTCGGCTCCGTCATTTGCCTCATATTTGTTCTGTTGTCAATGTGTATAGGTTCCGTAAGGTATAATGTGTATGAAATTTTCAAAGCTTTACTGAGATATAAAGAATATGATGAATCACTGAGATACATTGTAATTCACATGAGACTTCCGAGAACATTGGGAGCAATCCTGACCGGAGCATGTCTCTCTCTTGGAGGCATGATTTACCAATGTATCCTGAGAAATCCCATGGCAGACTCCTATGTACTCGGTATATCCTCTGCCGCCTCATGCAGTCTAAGCCTTGCCGTTCTTCTCGGAATCTGCTCCGTTTCTTCTCCTACCGTTTCTCTTTTTGCATTTGTCGGATCTTCGGTTCTTTCACTGACTCTTGCCGGAACATTCAAAGACAGAGAAACTCTGCTTCTGATCGGAATTGCTTCAAACTTTTTCCTCAGTGCACTTTCAACACTGTTTATTTACATGGGAAAAGACAGGATGAACACGGTGATTTTCTGGCAAATGGGAAGTCTTGCTTCTCTGGATTGGCTTAAACTTACCATAATAGCGGCAGTATTGTTTCTATCAGCAATACCGGTTATTAAAAACAGTCAGGTAATGGACATCATGTTACTGGATGACGGAACAGCAATATCAAGCGGACTTGACATAAAAAAGACAAGGATAACTCTTCTTATCATCTCCTCAGCACTTACTTCAACTGTGATTTCTTTCTGCGGTATCATCGGTTTTGTAGGTCTTGTTGCACCGCATGCGGTTAAACTTGTTTTAGGAGACGGACATAAAAAAACAATTGTTCCGATAATACTTACAGGATCATCCTTGATGCTTATGTCAGATATTGTTTCAAGAACAGTTTTAAAGCCTTCAGAACTGCCGGTAGGAATAGTGACATCACTGATAGGTGCACCGGTTTTTCTCCTTATGCTCAGACAAAACAGAAAAATCAGCAATGCGTGACAACATAATATCAAATCCTACATTGAAAATAAAAAACCTCAATGGTTTTTACGGAAAAAAACAGATACTGTTTGATATTAATCTGAATTGTACATGCGGCAATATTTATGCAATAGCAGGACCCAATGGTGCCGGTAAAACCACATTGTTGAAATTTCTCACCGGACAGCTACATATACAGAAGGGATATATATCCGTAAACGGTATAGATATAAATTTGTTTTCAAAAAGGGAACTTGCAAAACACATAAGCTTTGTCTCGCAGAGCAACAATACAAACATAGGACTCAGTATTGAAGAAATTGTTTCATTCGGAAGATTCTGCCACGGAAGTAAAGACAAAAACAACAAACATGCATTGGAAGAAGCTCTGTGCCTCACTGAAATCAATGATAAAAGACAATGTCTTCTTTCCTCTGTGTCCGGCGGAGAAGCACAACTCACCATGATAGCACGAGCCATCTGCCAAGACACAGAAATAATGATTCTTGACGAGCCTCTTAACAACCTTGATCCGCTTCACTCCGGTAAAATTCGTAAAATTTTACGCAGATTGTCAAGTGATTGAAAATGTATAATCGCCGTTATGCATGATCTTAATGCAATTCTGAAAGCCTCTGACTTCTGCATTTTTATCAGAGACGGTTCAATAATTTCATCCGGAGCAACAGAAAAAACTGTAACAGAAGAAAATATTTTTAAAACTTACAGGGCAAACTGCAACATCATCCGAGCCGGTGACCGCACTCCGTCAACATTCTGTTATACCCTTTAGGCTCAATTGCTTCTGAACTTACATTCAAATTTTCCAGCAAGCGGTGAAGAGACGTTTCTGCTGCAATCTTATCAACATCATCATTGTCATCACCCGCAATCTCCATCTCAAGAAAATAACCGAGGTATTTAACCTCAAGAATTTCCGCATGAATGTTAAATCCGTCCTGCTGACATTCAAAATGCCAGCCGTTCTTGTATTTATGCCTGCAAACACAAAGACCGAGCCCTCTTACGAATTTTATGACTTTATCCCACTGATCTGCCGATACCGTAAATTCATTTTCAGTGTTGAATTCCGTGCCGACAGTCTTTGTCTTGTAAGGTTTGGAGGTAAAAAGTATACGAGAACCGTCACTGAAAACTTCATATCTTGTTCTGAAAACAGGTTCGGAATCGTCACTGTCCGCCCAGTAAATATCTTCTTTGTTGATTCTGCCTAAATCAACTGTTCCTTCAAAGTTTCTTATTTTAGAAAGTAATCTTTCAACTTCCTGCTCATCAATATGTGCTTTAAGCTCAATTTCGTAACCCATACATTTACCGTCTCTATTTTATAACCACGTACACAGGAGCGTGATCACTTCCGTATACCTGAGAATCAATACCCGCAGCAATCACTCTATCTGAAAATCTTTCCGAAACCAACCAATAATCAATACGCCAACCGGAGTTTCTCTCCCTTGCCTTGAAGCGATATGACCACCAACTGTAAGCATCCTTAAGATCAGGGTAAAATTTTCTGAATGTATCACAGAATCCACAATCAAGAAGCTTTGAAAACCCGTCTCTTTCCTCCTGAGTAAAACCTGCGTTGTGAATATTCGTCTTGGGATTCTTTATGTCTATCTCCCTGTGTGCGACATTCATATCTCCGCAAATGAAAACAGGTTTGATTTTATCAAGTCCCTGAATATAATTTTTGAATTCATTATCCCATCTCATACGGAAATCAAGACGTTTCAACTCATCCTGAGAATTGGGAGTATAGACATTCACAACGTAATAATCCGAAAATTCAAGACAACATACCCTCCCTTCAGAGTCCGTTCCGAATGAAACAGACAAAGGCTCCGTCTTTGAAAAAACAGCTGTTCCTGAATAACCTTTTTTCTCGGCATAATTGAAATAACAATGATAACCTTCAGGTGAAAAATCAATCTGTCCCTCACTGAGTTTTATCTCCTGAAGACAGAAAATATCCGCATTCTGTTCTTCAAAATACTCAACAAAACCCTTGCCCATCACGGATCTCAAACCATTCACATTCCATGAGATAAATTTCATA
>JAKSPF010000050.1 GCA_024405065.1 Sphaerochaetaceae bacterium
GTGGAAAACCTACTTTTACATAACAAAAGAAAAGAATCTTTCATTTAGTCCAAGAGAATTTTCAGAATTGAAGTGGGTAAACATCAAAAATTTAAAAAATTATGAACTTTGTTTCGGCGTAAAACGGGAAGTCAAGCGTTTTAATAGGATACCCCACCCAAACTTGAGGTCAAATTTTTTGACCTCAAGTAAGCATTTTCCTGATTTGTGAGCAGAAACATCATATCTTCAGGAAACCTTTCAATTCATCGGTTGCTTGTCTAATGCTTCATCCGTCATCTCTATATCCTTATTACAAGGTAGTTCAAATCGTTTACTTTCTGATATTTCATTTCCTTGGCACACCTACTCACAATTTTTATTCCTATATTCTTAATATCAATTTCCGGCTCCTTTTCAAATTGAGCCAGATATGCCACAGGATCAAAGAGTTCACAGTCATCACAAATCGACGCCACAAGATCTTCATCTTCCTGATATACAAAAATATTTATTCTTCTATCTTGTTTCTAATCCATGAATCTCTGTGATTGTCCCTAATCAACTTTGCAGAATTGAGTTTTTCTTTAATTCTGGTTCTATAGTTTTCAAATCTGTCAGTCGGCGTATCTGTATGAGTAATGCCTGTCTTTTCTCTGATGGCATCGTTTATTGCTTTTTTAATCCAGTATGATGAGTATGTAGAAAGTCTTCCCTCATTAGGGTCAAAACCTTCAACCGCATACAAAAGACCGATGTTTCCCTCGCTGACTAAATCTTCAAGGGCAACACCGCGATTTTTGTAGTTCCTTGCAATAGAAACTACAAATTTGAGGAGACTGTTGACAAGAGTGTCCCGGGCTTCCAAACTGCCCCTTTTTGCTTCATCGCCGAGTACTTTCTCGTCTTCTTCTGAGAGAAGCGGAATGTCTGCGATTTCCTTGCGATACCGATCAAAAGATTCCGAATTGTTGTAACAGAAAAAATTTAAAGCCATAAAACACTCTCCGGAGCAAATTAAGTTTACAGAGCCTTGGCTCTACATCTCCGATATAATATACAAAAATGAAGATTCCATTCAGCGCAAATTAACAAAAATACTCACTGTGTTCGCCCTTTTTCCAAAAGAAAAGAGCCGTTGGCTCAAAATGTTATCGTGCAATATACCGTTCTTTTGTGATAGTATGGTTGTATGAAAAAAAGATTTGTTGCATTTTTTACAGTCCTGTTGCTCGGACTTAATATATTTTCAAAAGGGGTTTATGAGCCGCAACAGATAAAACCGGAAAATTTTCCGCCTATCACTGACCATAAAAAAAATCCGGCACTGCCTTCCTCAAGTGACGATGCTATAATTGACAGAGACATGGCCACACTGTCCAGACTCTACAAATACGTTCAGAAAAATTTTTTATATGAAATTGACCACAACAAGGTGTATGAAGCAATGGCAACGGCACTGTTTGATTCCCTTGACGACAAATATTCCTACTTTGTAAAGTCTGACAAGGTTGACGAATATCAGGAAAACACTTTCGGTCTGTATGGCGGTCTCGGTTTCTATTTTTCAAAAAACTTCATAAATTATCAGGATTCGGAAGATGAAAGCACTCTATACTGCAACATAACGCAGGTCTTTCCCAATACTCCAAGTGCCAGAGGCGGAATGATGGCAGGAGATATGATAACTGCCATTGACGGTGAATCAGTCAAGGATATGGAAGCAAACGACTGCGCAAAACTGATGAAGGGAGAAGTCGGTTCGGATGTAACTGTAACAGTAAAACGGGGCAACAGCAGTTTTGACCTTACACTTACACGTGAACTTATACATGTTCCCACCATTGAATACTGCATGCTGGACAGCAACACAGCTTACATTCTGATTCTTGAATTTTCATCCGATACGGCACAGAAGACCGTGCAGGCTCTCACAGAGCTTGCAGAACAGGGAATGCAGAACCTGATAATTGATCTCAGGGACAATCCGGGCGGTGAAGTTGAAAGTGCCCTTAAGATTGCAAACCTCTTTTTATCATCAGATACGCTTCTGACAGTGAGTTATAAAGATTCTTCAAAGAACGTAATCTATAAGGCAACTGAAGACGTGTTTGTTGACCCTTCTGTAAATGTTGTAATTCTTGTAAACGGAGGTACTGCAAGCTGTGCTGAAATTCTGTCTTCCACAATGAGAGACAACGGACGTGCTGTTCTGGTAGGCAGCAAAACCTTCGGAAAAGGCATAATGCAGGTTGTATCTTCCTTCGGAGATGCTTACACGTCAATTACCATAGCAAGTTTTGTTCCGCCGTCAGGGAATGAAATTCACAAAGTCGGTGTTCCTGTTGACTATGA
The DNA here is from genome assembly GCA_024405065.1 of Sphaerochaetaceae bacterium. Classification (GTDB taxonomy): domain Bacteria; phylum Spirochaetota; class Spirochaetia; order Sphaerochaetales; family Sphaerochaetaceae; genus JAKSPF01. Next base: position 2,335 of record JAKSPF010000050.1, read on the forward strand.
AGTTGAAAGTCTTACCGTGGAAGAAAATGAGCGGGAATCATACAAAATACTTTCCGAATCTGATTTGTTGCAGAAATATATTGAATCCGCTCCGGCATTTACAAAGGAAAACATTGAAAATTTTGCCGTTCTGAACCCGCAAACCGGTATCAGACCTGAGGTTCTGAACATAATTGTAAGAAATGAATACCTCAGAAAAATGAATTACGATGAAAGACCTAAGGCTGATACATGGTTTGATCCTGCAATAAAAAAGGCTCTTGAACTTTTCTGATCGGAAAAAGGGTATGCGTCTTTTTCTTCTTCCGCCGGATTTCAACGGTTCAGACAATCTCAGACTGACAGGTAAGGATTTCAACTATATTGTGAATGTTCTGAGACTTAAAGAGGGATGTTCCGTCACAGGAAGAGACAAAGAAGGAAAGGTATGGAATCTGACTCTGGAAACCGTAACAAAGAAAGAGTGCATCCTGTCAGCAGTAAGTACCTCAAAAGCACTTGCAACAACGGATCAAATGCCTCAGGACAGACCGCAAAAAAACATTATTCTCTATCAATGCATTCCAAAGGGAAGAAAACTTGATGAAATCATAAGAATGGCTACGGAAACGGGAGTACGTACCGTTGTACCTGTAAGAAGCCGAAACTGTGTTGCAGACATCTCAGGAAAAGAAAATGCACGCATAGAAAGGTACAATGCGGTTGTCCGTGAGGCCATCCAGCAAAGCGGCTCTCTTGTACCGACCTGCATTGATGCGGTTCTGGACATAAGTGAGATTCCTTCCGACTTTGAAAAAAAATGCAGAAATCTGGGAACTGAAGGTAGGGGATTGTTTTTTCATCAATGCAGATTTGAGGAAAATCAGCAATCCTTGCTTTCAGTGTTGAAGGAATTTTCCGGAACAGTAGGAATTCTGGTAGGCAGTGAAGGCGGACTCACAGATGAGGAATGTGCCGCACTGATAAAAGGCGGTTTTATCCCGGTTCTTCTGAAAACAAACATTCTACGCTGTGAAACAGCCTCTGTTTACGCAATTTCAGCCGTCCAGACAATAATTGAAGAGGAACTTTAAAAACTCAATCTTCACAAAGCATAGTTTTGCTTGTTCCTCTGAAGCAGGTTGTTTATAACTTGTTCATAACTATGAAAATTCTCTGCTGTTTACTTATCATCTATTTCTTTACGTGAACAATGTTTTAATTAAAAACCTATATAGATTCTGATTTTGTTTTTTCTGTTTTATTGGCATATATTTCTTTATAACACAACAAATTATATCATTTTTCAAATTTCTTGTAACTTTTTACGCTTTTATGTGTTTCCACCTATCGTTCCGTCAACCTTAAACATCCTGACAATTAGTTGTGCATAACTTGTGCAATAGTGTGTGTATTTTTTTCCGTTTTACAGACAAATGCTGATTTTCACCGTTTTCAGCGGTTTTTTCGTCATTTTTGTTTCTGCCGAATACGGATTGAAACACTACCGAGGAACTTGCATAAACTTACAAGTTCCTCTGCAAAAAAACTCAATGCCTTGAGCAGAGAATCCTGACCTGCTTCAACAGTCCTTCACCCTCACTCTTGGTTTCAATTCCTGTAACATCACCTAATGCAGTATGAACAAGTCTGCGCTCGTAGGGATTCATCGGTTCAAGCAACCGGCTTCGCCCGGACTTCTTCACCTGCTGGGCAACCCTGAAAGCTTCCTTTACAATCTGCTCCTCGTGTCTGATTCTGTAATTTTCGGAATCCACCACAATTCTGCGTGATTCATCAAAACGTCCTGCATACACATTTGCAAGAACCTGCAGAGCATCAAGATTCTTTCCTTTGCGACCTATTATTATACTGGAAAATTCACTCTCTACATTGATGTTCACTTTCCTTCCCTTTCTTGAGGACACAGACACATTACAGGAATAACCCATATGCTCAACAACACCCTCAATAAAAGAGCAGACCTTCTTCTCAAGTTCCTCGTCCGGCTCAAGATCCTCCTCTTCCTCCTCTGCGGAAAAATCCGAATCCTCAAGAGAAGACATCCTGACAACATTTTCCTTTTCTTCTTCACCGGTATCAACATGAACACGTATTTTCACGTTTCCGCGCTTGAACAGACCTTTTTTACCGTTATCAAGAATTTCAACATCAAAATCTTCACGCTCAATGTGAAGAGTCTCAACAGCTAAATCTATTGCTTCCTGTTCCGTTTTTCCTTCAAAATCTCTGACCATATTTATTGCTTCCTTTTGTGAAACTTTCAAAACTCCTTCATAAATCTTGAATTTGCCTTTACGTTCAAAAATGTATTTTTTTCCTCGCAAATTTTCCTCGCAAATTCAAACTCCTTCTTCACAAAGCACAGTTTTACAAGTTCCTCCTTTTATTTCTTTTTTGCCGATTCTTTTTCCGCAAGGGCTTTCATCTCTTCCATTTTTCTGAGTTTTTCCTGATATCTGCGGACAATCTCAGGCTCTTTCTTTTCCGTACCCGCTTTTTTCCGACTTCCGTAATCCGCTCCTTCCGTCTTCACTTTCCCGTTGGTATAAATCTGCTGCACAATTGACAATGCATTCTGGCATGTCCAATACAGCAACAAACCGGAAGGGGCACTGTAAAGAATGAAGAAGAACATTATCGGCATTCCGTACGTCATAAACTTCATACTCCCCTGCTGAGGTGCATTCTTACTTGATGCCTGTGTGTAAAGCATTGAAAAAATCATACTCACCGTATAGATAATCGGAAGGAGGTGCAGCTCATTACCGAGAAGCGGAATCCTGAAACTGAAAGTACATACCGTTTCCGGCAAAGACAAATCGTGAATCCACCAGATGAACGGCTCACCGCTCAGTTCAAAGTGTTTATTGAGCAAACCGTAGAAAGCAATAAGTATCGGAAACTGAAGCAACATAGGAAGACATCCACCCATAGGGTTGACCCCTTCTTCCTTGTAAAGTTGCTGCATTGCAAGATTCTGCTTCTGCGGATTGTCCGGATACTTTGCCTTAATCTCCTCCACCTTAGGAGTCAGTGCAGTCATACGTGAAGTTGAACTCATACTCTTTTTCGTAAGCGGCCATGTAACAAGCTTCAGAATCACGGTAAGCACAATTATACAGAATCCGTAATTGGGAATTACCTTGTGAAGCATTGTAAGACACCATTTGAGAATATTCTCAAGCCACCCCAAAACAGTTCCGCTTTCCATGGCATCATCAAGATTGAGGTTTCTTATACCCCAAGCATTGTCCGTACCGTTGTAATACCTCTTTAAGTAACTCTTCTGCTGCGGACCGCAGTAAAAGTAAACAGTACTGGAAGAAGCCTTTTCCGTCGGAATACTCACATAAAGAGTGTCTGACTGTGATAAAGTATCGGTTTCGGTTCTCACCGCCTGATATTTAACTCCTTCGTTATCAACCGGACAGGCAATCACCATGAAATACTTACTTGTAAGATCAAACCATTTAAGACTGAGACTTGAATTTGAGAACGTGTTTGTTCCCTTATCCAAAGTCACCGGCTTACGCTTCACCTTACCGTTCTTTCCCAAAACTCCGGCATAGAAACGCCTGTAATCATAGTTGTTGTTTTTTATTGAGGTGAATCCGGGACCAACCTGAGGTCCGTATGAGTAAGAATACGCATAGCTTCCGTTTTCAAGACCTTCTCCCTGAACTTCGGTTTTAAGAGCAAACAGATAATCCCCGTCCTTGAATTCATAAGTTTTGACAAGGGTGAATTCCTTACCGCTTTCCGTCCTGTAACGATTTGTGAAAATTACCTTTTTTCCTTCAATCCTGTAATCAAACACGTCATTCACAGGCGAGCCGGTACTGTCCCCCCAGTAAGTCAGAAATGCATTACTGTCATTCTTTCCTCTGAAAACAACCTCTGCTCCTTCCGGGTAAGCAGGCTCTTTTCTGAAATCTGTGAGCAACATAGATGAAACACTTGCACCCTCAGTATCAAATGTCACCGTCATTACATCCGTTTTGAACTCAAACTTTTCCCTCTTTGAATCGGAAATGTCCTTGTACTTGCCCACGGTATTTCTCTTAATTTCAACAAACTCTGTTGTTGTCCCTACCGTATCATTCTGGGATGCTGCATTTTTGGGTCCCAACACAAACATCAGCACCGTCATGAGGACAATACTGATAAGAACAACCCAAATGGTTCCTTTTTCCATAAAGTTTCTCCGGTTACCGCATCACCGGTCTGCGAGCATACCGCCCCTTCCAAAAAGTGAAAGTAAAATTTCCTCTTTACTGCTGTACGGAAGCTCCTCACCGGGATGCACAATAATCACGCAATCCAGCCCGCTTTTTATTTTCTGCTGATTTGTACGCCAAATTTCTCTGACCTGTCTGCGAATCCTGTTTCTGCAGACTGAATTTCCATAGTGCCTGACAGGTATTACAATCATCCTGCTGTAAGGCAGACCATTCTCCGCCACAAACAACTTAAAGCAGGAAAGAGAATATCTTTTTCCTGCTTTGAAAGTTCTGTCAATATCTGTCTTTAATCTTAAAATCTGTTTCTTAGTAAGGCTTTTTCTCATCAGAAACTGTGAGACTGTGTCTGCCTTTAGCTCTTCTTCTTGCAAGAACAAGACGACCGCCTTTTGTTGCCATGCGGGCTCTGAAACCGAATTTTCTGTTTCTCTTCACTTTACTTGGCTGGTAAGTTCTTTTGCCTTTGTAACTCATACGGGTTATCTCCATTAATATCGCTTTCGCGGGATTTTCTTTCAGATGCGGAACTTAGCCGCATGAACTTGCAGTATAATGATGTTGACACCTTTGGTCAACAATACGCATTGAATCACGTTAAATCTGACCGAAAGAAAAGCTGTGAATCACGTAAAAATCTAACCCAAATAAATCCGACACAATACAGTCGGAGAGAAAAATGGGGTTAACTTTGAAAGAAAAGAAAGCAGTAACAGCTCAAATAGTAACAAGGTACGCTAAAGCCGGGAAAAATGAGAAAACAAAAATACTTGATGAATTTGTTCAACTCACAGGATACAACCGAAAGTATGCGATTTCTGTTCTGAGAAAATGTTTTAAAAAGAAAACATACACGTACAACGGGAAAAAGAAAGAAAGCATCAAGTTCAAGAAACCGAAACCAAAGAAACGAGTGTACCCCCACTATTACGACAACGCCGTTTTGGTTTCTCTGTCTCGGATATGGACATTCTTCAACTTTCTATGCGGTCAGCGTCTGGTACCGTTCATAAGAGAGAATATAGATACTTTGGCTGCGTTTGAGAATTTCAAGATTACACCTGAGGTTAAGAAAAAGCTGTGTAAAATCAGCAGTGCTACTGTAAACAGACTTTTAAAGCAGAAACGCAAAGAATATCAAGGCAAAGGGAAAAGCACCACAAAGGCAGGAAATGACCTGTCCAAGTTAATACCTGTACGAGCTTTCTTTGACTGGGATGAAAGAATACCCGGCTTCTTTGAGGTGGATACCGTTTCCCATGATGGTGGAAACGCATCCGGAGATTACTGTTTTACTGTTGATGTTACTGATGTCTGTACGGGATGGACCGAACTCAGAGCTGTGAAGAACAAGGCTCAGAGATGGGTAAAAGAAGCCATAGAAGATGTCAGAAATACTATTCCCTATCAAATGAAAGGTCTTGATTCGGATAATGGTTCAGAATTTAAGAACTATCAGCTTTTGGCTTGGTGTGAGCAAAACCATATTGATTTTACTCGCAGCAGGTCTTACAAGAAAAACGACAATTGCTTTGTAGAACAGAAGAACGACAGTACGGTCAGAAACATTGTCGGATATTTCCGCTACGAAGGGGATGAGGCTGTTGAAAAACTTAATCGCCTTTACAAAAACTGGTGTCTGCTGATCAACTTTTTCTACCCTTCTGTAAAAATCATTGCAAAGGAACGTAAAGACGCTCATACTTACAAACGCTATGACTTGGCTAAGACTCCCTTTGTCAGAACTTTGGAAAACGACTCAATTCCGAAGGATGTAAAGGAAGCCTTAATCAAGAAGAAGGCTGAACTGAATTTGATTGACATCAAGAAACAGGTTGAAAAAGACCTTGATGATGTCCTCTCTTTGGCTCAGCCTTGGGTTCAGTCTGAATCTTGATTTATGGTTAGATTTTTCATCTTGATTCACAGGCTGTTTCGGTTAGATTTTTTCGTGATACAACACG
>JAKSPF010000051.1 GCA_024405065.1 Sphaerochaetaceae bacterium
TTCATCCGAAGTTACATTTTCTTTACGTACTGTGTTGATGAAAAGTTCCGTGGGGGCAATTGTATAGACAATTTTGGTACCGGCATCCGGATTCACGTTTTCCGGCTGTGAATCACCCCGCTTGCATGAAGTACAGGAAGTAAGTGAAATCATAACAATCAATGCTGTCAGATAAACAAAGCGTAACACAGAACATTTCCCTCAACATTCAGGACGGAGGGACTTCCCTCCCATTTTGTAAGAACCCATCCCAACTGATTTAAATCAGTACTGAAATTTTTCCTTGACTTTGTAATGTATTTGTGGTCATAAACAACGGCACCTCCTTGGGTAACCCTTGTAATTCCACTTGCTTTCTCAACGCTATCAAGTGTAAAACCCCAGTCTTTGATGAAATTAAGATTTCCGGAAGAATTGCCTATTTTTACTCCCATACCTTCACAGGAGGAGAGCATCTCAAGCAGAAAATCTCTATAAACCGTCTCAAACGATTTTCCGGTACAGTCTCTGACTATCGTCCTTATATCTTCATTGTTTGTTTTGTTATAGTGCAAGACGGATTTGAAAACATCTCCGCCGTATTTTGCTAAAACATAACCGAAGAACAGAGGTCCAGCACCGTAAGTTGCATATTCGTTACTGTCGTTGTCATTTGAGTTGAAAGAAGGATTGTAAGACTCACTCTTTCCTATCCATTCTCTCACAGCAGAAGGATCCTGAAAATCACCAAACATAGCATAGGGTACTATGTTGGCAGTTCCTTCTATCCAGAACAACGAACCGGACAGCATTCTTCCTCCGTTCTTATACCTGTTGCAATCCATAAGACAGTGGCAATACTCATGCAAAAGAACGCTGGAGATATTATAAGCAACCTGAAGATATAGGAAATTTACTTCGGAACCATATTCTACAATGATTTCACCGTAATGTTCTGTGACATACTTCCAAAAACTCTCGGATTCGTTATATAAGTTATATCTCTTAACAACAAACCGTGTGTTTATGTAGAACATATCGGCAACATTGCACATTCTTATCTGATTCAGCTCATAAGCACCTGCAATTCCGGTGTTCTCTCCGACAGACGATTCCCCGAAATCGGTAAACATAATATGGAAATAACCTGTTCCGTCAACATCATAACCGGAAAGCTGTGTAAAAGTTCTTTCTACACCTAACAAACATTTACTATTCGGCTTTTCTTTGGAATCGCCGATATAATCATCAAGTATTTTTGAAAGTAACTCATAATCTATTTCGTCTGTTAAACCTTGTTGCGAATAGTAAACTATTTCCTTTCCCATCCACTTATAATCCATATTTGCACGACAATAATTGGAACTGTCGGTTTTAAAATACCAAACATCGCTCCTGGTACTTTTCATGGCATCTTCAATACTGCCCGCAGAGGAAATCTCGGTTTGAGAAGGTATCAGGCTGCGTGAAGAACCTCCCGTCCGGTAATCAGTTGCAGTAACAGTAAAATGTGTTTCCGTATTTCTGTCGTTGTAAGTTTCGGGAATGTGCGCAGCAAAAACATAAAGAGATTTTCCATCGGGTACTGTAATAGAATTGTTACCCGAATGAAGCAATACAGCATTTACATTTTGCCCCGATATCGGTTCAGGAACTGAAATATCGTCCGATTTGTCTCTACACCCTACTGCAAAAAACAACACAAAGAGAATGGACAGAACAACGGCAAACTGCTTTCCGCAACGTTTCATATCAGAGTGCAACTTCCTTGTTTCCCGTAGCCTTCATATAAATCAGAAGAGACAGAATTGTAGTTACAGTCAGTATTGTTGCATAAGCTGGTGCGATACCGTAGTTACCGCGGCTGACATACGTATAGACGGCAAGAGTCAGCGTAACTGTCTTGAGGTTGTAAAGTATGATTGCCGTTGAAAGTTCGGTAATGATTGTCACCCAACTCAGAATTGCACCTGACATGATACCGTTACCCATCATCGGAACAGTAATACTGAAAAATGTTTTCAGCTTTGAAGCGCCGAGACTTATTGAGGCCTCTTCAATAGACATGGGAATCTGCTGAAGAACGGCAACCGAACTTCTTATTGTGTAGGGAATCCTTCTTATCACAAGTGCCACAATCATTATTGCAGCAGTTCCGGTAAGCATTATCGGCCCTTTATTAAAGGCAAGAATGAGCGCAATTCCCACAACCGAACCGGGAATGATGTACGGAATCATGGATACCGTATCAATTACCCTGCTTGTTGCACTGCGTCTTCTGACAACAAGATACGCAATGAGAATTGCGAGCACAATCACCACAAGCAGTGCGGCAAGTCCTATCACAAACGTGTTGGGAATTGCGCGCTTTAAGTGACTGAACGCAAATTTGTAACTTTCAAGAGAATACCCCTCAACAAACAGCTTGCCGCTTGTCTTCTGGAATGACGAATAAATCACGTAAACCTGCGGCATGAATGAAAGAAGAACAACAAACCAACAGTAGATGTTCATCAAAACATTCTTCACCCCGTGAGCCTGTTTTCTCTCTATGGAGTGGAGAGCATTCATTGTAAAACGGTGTCTGTTGTTTATATAGTTCTGAATGAGGAATATGGCTCCGGTAATCAATATGGCTATCACAGAAACCGCTGCACCGAAAGTGTGGTCACTTCCCGTTTCGGCAAAATAAGAGTTGTATATCACAACAGGAAAAGTCTGGTAGCCTTCACCTATGAGCAAGGGAGTACCGAAATCGGCAAAAGCCCTCATGAACACAAGCAAAGTTGCCGCAATGATGGTAGGCATACAAAGCGGAATCACAATTGTAAAAAGGCGCTTCACCTTGCTGCATCCCATATTCTCAGCCGCTTCAAGCAGTGAATTGTCAATGTTCTTCAATGCTCCGCAGAGATACAAAAAGACCAGCGGGAAGAGTTGCAGACTCAAAACAAGCAGTATTCCCTTGAAGCCGTATATGCTTCCCACCTGAATACCGAAAACCCTGCTTATTACATTTGAAATAATCCCGTTTCTTCCCAAAAGGACAATCCACGAGTACGCACCGATAAACGGTGCGGACATTGAACAGAGGATTATCAGAATCTGAAGAACGGATTTACCCCGTATTTCGTACATCTGGTAAAAGTACGCAAGAGGGATACCCACTACAAGCGTAACCGCCGTGGTTGAAATACTCACCTTCAGACTGTTGAAAATCGTGTCAACATAATATTTTTTACTGAAAAAACTTCTGAACGCAGAAAGGGAAAAGTGACCGTCAACAATCACCGCCTGCTTCAGCAGAGTATAAAGCGGAAATATGAGAAACAGTGCATACAGTGCTATAACTCCAAGCCCTACAAGTTTCCACACATCAGTGTTTTTCTTAGCTGCGGGTACTCCGTTCAAAGTCGTCATTTTCCGGCTCCGTATTCATCAAGGTCATTCACAACACCCTGTATAAGATTCTTCTTACCTTCTTCGTCAAAAACATTGATTTTCTCGGTCTTTACTTTCAGGAATACTTCCGTACCCTTTTTGATTATTGAGTCTATCTGTGATTCCTGAATGATTTCCGCCTTTGTACCGTCAGTAAAATGCACAAAGTAATGTGTATTCAGTCCGAGGAACACGGCATCATCAACTACAGCACGGATTCCGTCATTGCTCTCTGTATTCACCACAAGTTCTTCCGGACGGATTGAAGCAGCAACATTTCTGCTTTTCACTTCTTCGGAAATCATGTTTTTCAGTTCAACTCTGTAATTTCCCGGAAACACAAGATAAGGCTTTCCGTCTGCAACTTCAATCTTTGTTTTTATGACGTTTGTTCTTCCTATGAAAGTTGCAACAAAAAGGTTTGCAGGACGCTGGTACAGCATTTTGGGAGTACCGATCTGCTGAATCACACCGGCATTCATAACCGCAATACGATCCGAAACAGCCATAGCTTCTTCCTGATCATGCGTGACATAAACACAGGTGATACCGATACTGTTCTGAATTTCCTTGATTGCAGTACGCATTTCAACTCTGAGTTTTGCATCAAGATTTGAAAGCGGCTCATCCATAAGAAGAACGTCCGGGGTTATTGCAAGCGCACGGGCGAGCGCAACACGCTGCTGCTGTCCTCCCGACAACCTTTCAGGCATACGATCGCGGTATTCCTCAATCTTCATCAGTTTGAGAAATTTCTCCGTTTTGGCAGAAATTTCCTCATTGGGTAATTTCGTTTTTCTGTTTTTCAGGCCGAACGCAACATTTTTTTCCACCGTCATGTTCGGGAATATTGCGTAATTCTGAAACACCATTCCGATATTTCTTGCAGCAGGATCCATATTGTTTATCCTGCTTTCATTGAAAAAGAAATCACCGCCCTCAATTGAGTTGAATCCTGCAATCATTCGCAATAAAGTTGTCTTACCACAGCCGGAGGGACCAAGGAGGGTGAAAAATTCACCCTCCCTGATTCTCAGTGATAAGTCAGAAATAATTGTGTTGTTGCCGTACTTTTTAACAGCATTGTTTATTGTAATTTTCACACTCATACTCTGACCTCTCTTGAATTATTTCTGCACAAGTTCAGCAAACTTTGCCTGCCAAGCTTCCTTGTTTGCAGCACAGAAAGCAAGATCTTCATAAGCAACATTGATGTCTGTCATAGGAATCATGTTGGGTGAAGTATTCTTGATGTTCGGATTTACCGGTCTTGCAGTGGACTTTCCGATTTCCGTCTGTCCTTCATCGGAAATGAGCCAGTCCATGAACAGTTTTGCATTGTCCATGTTCTTTGCACCCTTTATGATTGCAGCACCTGCAGGAAGCCATACAGCACCTTCTGCGGGATATACAAGTTTCACGTTTGATGCGCCGTTGTCAAGAAGACTTACACACGGATCCTCGTATGAAACACCGACAGCATATTCACCGTTCACGGTTCCCTTGTAAATTGCAGAAGAAGAACTGAGAATCACTCCGTCAAGCTGCTTGCAGAAATCTGCAACAAATTCCCATGCCTTGTCATCATAAGGTTTGTTACCCATAACAAGAAGCATATTGGTGAGTTCTGCCCATGCTGAAGAAGAAGCAGCGGCATTACCCATTGCAATGTGTCCCTTGAGTTTCGGATTGAGAAGATCCTTATATCCCTTGAAGGAAGCCGGATCAACACCGAGCTGCTTGAATACGTCAACATTAATCAAAAGAGCAGCAGAACCGTCACAGCAGTAACGTGTCACACAACCGTTTTGGTTTCTGTACGCTTCAGGAAGCTTGTCATTTCCCTTTGCAACATACTGCTCAAAGTAATCCTGATATTTGTTTCCGTTTGCAAAGTTCACACCGCCGTACCAAACATCAGCCTGCGGATTACCTGCTTCTGCCACTACTCTTTCAGCAACTTCTCCTGTTCCCATTGAAAGAACCTGAACATCAACTCCGTACTTTGCCGCAAAGACATCTGCCGCTGCAAGAAGTGTATCTGAATTGGGTGAATAGATGATGAGTTCACCGCCACCGACCTTTGCCGCTTCTTTGCCACCTGAAGCAAAGAGGGAAAGTGCTGTTACAAGAACCAGCATAACAACTGTAAATTTTTTCATGTTTCCTCCTCGTAATTCAACATGAGATTAAATCACTGTCATTTTATACCACAAGTACGCCCAAATCAAATCAAAATGACTTATACCGCATCAATATACCGTATCAAATCAACCCGTAATGTTCAAAAGCATGAGCAAGACCGTCATCATCAATATCATCTGTCACATAATCGGCAACTGCCTTTGCCTCAGATACGGCATTCCCCATTGCGACACCTGTTCCGGCAAAATCTATCATACCTACGTCATTGAAGCTGTCACCTATGGCAAAACATTCTTCACGGGATACTCCGAACCTGTCAAGAAACAGCTGAACACCCTTGGTTTTATCCATTCCTTCAGGAACAATATCAATTCCTATGTGTCCCCACCGCTTAAAGTTGCATCCGGGCAAACGGGCAAGAATATCTGCCTCCTGACTCTCATCTGCATAAGCCACCGCAAGGTAAAGCGGATTACCGCAATAAACTCCGGGTTCATATCTGAGTGTTGCAACATCACCTGAAGCAATATTGATGACTTCACTGCAGAAATTTATGTATATGCTGTTCTCTTCCACAAAAGCCATCGGAACCTCTTTTTCATTGAAAAGGCTCACCACAGAATCCAAAGCTTCTCCTCTGAACTGATTTGCGAATATCTTTTTCATTGACGAATCAAGACAAAGTTGTCCGTTCAACATCACAAAACCGTCAAAAGGAATGTCACGATATTCAGAAAACAATTCCATTTCAAGAACATTTCTTCCCGTAGCAAGAACAGTTTTCAAACCTTTTTCATGAATTTTCATCAACGCATCAACTGCACTTTGCGGAATGTGTTTTTTCCTGTGTGAATACAACGTAAAATCAAAATCAACGAATACTGCTTTTATACTCATTTTTGTATTATATCGGCATACCGGACAAAATGTGAACTGCAACGGAATCACTCACCGAACAAAAAACGGATCATTACCGACGCAACAATCCGTTTTAATCCATAACTTGCTCAAAGAGACATCGTCTCCGAATGATTATTTTTTCTCTGCTCGCTCAACCGGAGAATCGGCATTCTTCCTGACCGATTCAATTCCGTTAAGACAGCTGCTCTTTGCGGAATAGCCCTCACTTCCTACAATGTTTTCACCGTTTGAAGCCTTCAATCTGAAACGGAACTCTCCCGCCTTGTCCTTATAAAGCTCAAATTTGGGACATTTCTCCTGTTTGAATCCTTCAACTGTCTGATCTTCAACAGGAACTGCCGGCGCATTCTTTGCAACACTTGCAGCACCGTTTTTACATGCTTCAAGGCTTTTATAAACCTGAGAAGTTGCAACAACCTGACCGTTGGAAGATTTCAGATTAAACGAAAAACCGCCGTTCTTTGTTTCGGAAATCACATATTTCCCCATAAAACTTTTTCCTCCCCAATCTATGGAAATTTACGGAGCAATTTTCAAAACCCCCTTCACAAAGCTTAATTTTGAAAGTTTCTCCATGAGAAATGATAAATCATTACAATCCGATCCGCAACAATATTTTGCAGAGAGACCTGCCGGCTTTGTGAGGGGCTTTGTGGCTCTATACAACAAAGCCTGCAACAAGATACATGAACATTGTAATCACAGCCGCGAGAATACCGTACGGCATCTGCGTTCGCGCATGAGCAAAAGTGTCACACCCTGTTGCTGCTGCCGTTATTACCGTTGCATCGGAGTAAAAACATATATGACTGCCGAACACTCCGGCGGAAATCACAGCACTCACCGCAAGGGCCACGTTTACTCCCATATCAATTGCCATAGGAATGACAATCGGCAATGCTATGACATACATACCCCAGTTTGTTCCCGTCACAAATTCTGCTATAGAGAGGACAATAAAAACCATCAAAGGCATAATTTCGGGGGTCATAAGACGCTCGGCAGTATGTATCATATAATAGGTGAATCCGATTTTTGAGTTCACTTCGGCAAAAAGGAAAGCAAGAACCATCAGAATGAGTGAATTCATCATGTTCTTTATTCCGGCAACAAAACAGTCCCAGTAATCAAATGCAGTGAGAACTTTCTGAGGGAGGTACAGAACAAAACATACAACAAGGGTGCAAAGCACACCGAACTGCATATCAAGACTTCCCACATCATGAGCTTTGATTGCCGGAATCATAGTGAACACAACAAGGGCAAGAATCGGAATAAAGAAATTCATGACACGGGGATTATCGGGAATTTCAGTTGCCTTGCCACCGCGTATATCAACCTTTTCAGACCCCTGAGGAACAATCGGTCCGCCGTTTTCTACACGTTTCTGTGCCGTTTTCATTGCTCCGAACGGTTTGATTACGTTGAAAATGAAAAACGGAACTATCAGTATTCCTATCCATGCATAGAAATTAAAAGGTATCGTTTTGATGAAATAGGCAAGACCCTCTCCTTCCGGTGCCCAGTGGTTTGTTTCAAGAAGTCTTCCGCAGAACACTCCCCACGTTGATATGGGAATAAGGACACAGGCGGGAGCCGCAGTTGAATCAACAATAAAAGCAAGAAACTCACGCGGACTTTTGTGCTTATCACTCAAAGGTGCCATACTGGAACCTATAACAAGAGCGTTGAGATAATCGTCCAGAAAAATCACTATTCCCAACAGCCATGTCCAGAGCAGCACTGAATTTTTGGTCTTTGCCTTCTTTGCAACCCATTCACCGAAAGCATATGCACCTCCGGCTTTCTCTATGATGGCAATTATGCTTCCCATAAGCCCGCAGA
>JAKSPF010000052.1 GCA_024405065.1 Sphaerochaetaceae bacterium
AGACAGTGCTATGTGTACGGCTTTTTTCAGCGACGCAGCAGTTACCCGCATAAACCCGCAATTACCTCTTCACACGGGCATTACCGGCGTATATAGCCCAAACCTGTTCCTCATCCGCAGGTGTTCCGTAGTCATCAAACACAGTTGTTGCAAGTACACCGGTTGCCCATGCAAACTGAATCCACTTTTCCTCTTCCCATCCTTTGAGAACAGAATAAAGAAGACCTGCAACAAAACCGTCACCGCCGCCGATCCTGTCAAGGACCTGAATTTCACGCGGTTCTTCAACATACCAGTTGTTACCCACAAGCACCAAAGCACCCCACATGTGCTGGTTCGCATTGAGAACCTGACGCAATGTGGTTGCATAGACCTGAGCGTGAGGAAATTGCTTTTTGACCTCAAGTACCATGCCCTTGAAACCCTCTATCTTTGAAGCAATGTCCTTTCCTCCGGCTTCCGGACCTTTAACACCTAAGGCAAGCTGGAAATCTTCCTCATTTCCGATAAGAATATCTGCGTATGAAGCAATCTCCGTGAAACTTTCTCTAAGTTCCTTTTCACGTCCTTTCCAGAAAGATGCACGGAAGTTCAAATCAAAAGAAATCAGAGTTCCTGCTTTCTGCGCTGCTCTGGCAAGTTCAAGACAGAAACGTGTTGTATCAGAGCTCATTGAAGCAATAAGTCCGGAAAGATGCAGAATTCCTACACCTTCTTTGTTGAAGATTCTGTCCGTATCAAAATCCTTCACGTTGAGTGTACGACCCACTTCACCTGCACGGTCATTCCACACACGAGGACCCCTCAGCCCGTAACCCGAATCTGCAATATTAAACTGATGTCTGACTCCCCAAGGTCCGTCAGGTGTCACTTCAGGTCCTTCATAATCAATATTGCGGAATCTCAGTTCACGTTTGATGAAATCTGCAATCGGGGAACCGGCAACAAAAGCCGTAAGAACCTTTGTCTTAAGTCCGAGACTTGCAGAGACGTTCAGAACATTACTTTCAGCACTGGTTGCCTGCATCTGAAACATACGACTCGTGTGTACGGGAAGTCTGTCCGCAGGAGTAATTCTTACACCCATGCTGGTAGGACAAACAAGATCATATTTGCAGTTTTTTTTCAGTTTAAGCATACATTTCTCCTTTGCATTCTCAGTTTACATATTTGTGGAGGGTTGCTCTGACAGCACCCTTACCCGTCATCATTGAAGCAAACGCATCAAGAACCTTGTCTTTGAGAGGAGACTCCCAAAGATTGAATCCGAATATGTTTGTGTTTTCCATAAGAACCTTGAGAGTTTCTCCGTCATCCTCGCTCCTTCCGAGTCTCAAAGACTTCACAACTGCCATTGAAGACTCAAGCAGAGGATCCGGACTGGGTTCAAACTCATTACCGTTGTCATCCACAGCCAGAAGATATCTCATCCATGAAGCGAGAACCAGAGGAATACATTTCAGGGTATCAAGATTCAGTGTTTTTGATGCCGTATAAGCCTTAATTGTCTCTCCGAAACGTATTGCAAGTTTCTGACTGGTATCGGTGGCAATTCTCTGCGGAGTATCGGGCATGAAAGGATTCACAAGACGGCGCTCTGTCACATCATCAATAAATGATTTAGGAGAAAGTATGCCGGGATCCGTAACAACAGGCATTCCCTCAACATAACCTATTCTCTTGACATACTTTACTATATCTTCATCGCGCATCTCATCACTTATCTTCGTATAACCGAGAAGACAGCCCATTACACTCATTGCCGTGTGAAGCGGATTAAGACATGTACAGACCTTCATCCTCTCAACCTTATTCACGGTTTCACGATCCGTCATGTAAAGTCCGGCCTTCTCAAGCGGAGGTCTGCCGTTCGGGAAAGTATCTTCAATGACAAGATATTCACATTCTTCGGCATTGACAAACGGTGCTATGAAAGTCTTTTTTTCAGTTACAACAACTTCAGTACTCTCAAAACCTTTTTCCGAGAGCATTTTCTGCACTGACTCATGAGGTCTCGGGGTAATTTTATCAATCATGCTCCACGGAAAAGCAACTTTTGCAGGATTGCTGAGATAATCAAAAAATTCCTGAGGTATAAACTTTTTTGCAAGCCAAGCTTTTGCAACCTCCATAACCCCATTTTGCAGTTTTTCACCGTTATGAGAGCAGTTATCCATACTGACAAAAGCAAAAGGATATGCACCTGCTTTGAAACGCTCATAAGCAAGAGCCGTAACCATACAGATTATCGTTGAACATTTATCAGGTCCTCTGAGAATATCCTCCTGCACATAAGCCGGCACCGTAGAATAGCCTTTTTCCGTTATAGTAAAACTTACCATCTGCAACTTGGGATTTCTGAAATACCTTTTGAGTGATTCATAATCTTCGGAAAACTGCGGACTGCACTTATATGCCTCAGCTACACTTGCAATCACACGGGCATCAACCGTGGCATCACTTTTGAGAGTTGCCATCAGGCAAAGATTGTCACAAGGTCTGTAAATATCATCAATAATCTGATAATCAAAACCCTCTCCGACAACAATTCCTGTTTCAACAAGACCATTCTCAAGAAGATCCTGCATTCTTGCCGCAGGAAATCCGCGAAATATATTACCTGCACCGAAGTGAATCCAAGTACAGCCGTCATGTGTGGTCTTGCGCATTTTCTGAATGTCAAACTCAGGAAGCCTGACCCCCACTTTCTCCCAGACCTGTCTGCTTTCCAGATCATTAAGACAGAGTTTCATTTTTTCTCTCCTGACGGAAGTATCCGTCAAATATCAGCATATTATACACCAGAGTAAAAAAAAAGCCACTCTGCAATCATACAGAATGGCTTAAAATTACTCTCCGAACACATCAACAGGTGTCAAATACTTGAAACAGACATCTGGTTCATAAGAATTTCCATGAACTTCTGACTGAAATTGTCTTCAAATTTATCACTTGCAAAAATTGCATTCTGCAAATCACTGAGAGGGAACTGCTGTCCGTAATAATCATAATATGAGGAAAGCATACCTGACATTGCTTCTTCCTTAGACTCTCCGGCTATCTTCACGAAAATATATCCGCCGTCAACCGTGACAGGACCGGTGACATAGCCGATTTCCTTTGTATAAAGATCCCTTGAAAAATCCATATCACCTGCCGCCTGTGCAAGTTTACCATGCTCAAAGTCACTGTAATTCATATTTGCAAAAAGCTGTGAATTGGCGGGATTGTTGGGAACAGATGAAACGGTGACAATACCGGCACCGAAATCCGTTGCAGCCTTTTCAAAATCATCAGCCACCGCAAGTGCAGCATCTTCTTTTGATTTTTCAATGAAAGGCTTAACAGTATCCGGCTCATTTTCATAAATGAAACTCTTAACCAAAGAAAGAGTTTCGGCGTTGGAAAAATCAGGTCTTGTCTTTGCTTCCAACTTGTATATTGCATACCCCTGTTTGAGGGCAACCGGCTCGGTGTACTCACCTTCTTCAAGAGCAAACACCTTATCTGCCTCAGAAGCCTCGGAGAAATCTTTTTTCATCTGGAACGGAGTAAGTCTTTCGTTTATTTTACCGTCATTAACTGCATAGCTGTCCTGTGAGAATGAGGACACAACTTCCTTCCACTCTTTTCCTGCTTCAAGTTCAGCCCAAGCCTCTTCCGCCTTTTCTTTCTCAGAACATGAAATCACAAACAAGTCATAACCCAGAAAAAGTTCTTCGTTTTCAGAACCGGTCTTACGTGCCTCTTCATCAGGATAAGCGTTGTAATCAACGATGAAGTAATCAAAATTCCTCGTATCTGAGGCAAGACCGACCACAAAGGATTTTTCTGCATCTGAAGTTATGACGGAAGAGTAATCATCAACCACTTTCTGGTACGGGTAGACCGACTCAATGTACTGGTATGTCATTGTTCTGTAAGACGCAGGAGTATCGTTATAAACCTGCTCACTGAACTTCCCGTCCTCACCGTTGTATACACCGCTGTCAAGTATCATCCTGTTCACAAGATCCTGAGGTGCAGGGATATTTGCCTTTTCAGCAAGCTTTGTCAGAGCAACGTACATAACCTGACCCTGATAAGCTTTATACCAGCACTGCATTATCGTGTTGTAATCACCGCTGGTAGCAGCCTGTTGATACTGTCCGTCAGACATAAGGGTATTATAGAAAACACTGTTGGCTTCATAGCGCACCGGAGTGCCGTCATAATTACCGAATGCATTGGGATCATCTCTGAATCCCGGAGCAAAAATGTAGTAAAAAGAACCGCCGATCATAAGAAAAGCCAAAACCACTATTATGACTGTTGTAAGTATTCTCTTAACTGTCCAGTCCGTCTTTTTTCTGCTATCCGTCTTCTTTTCAACAACCTTCAGTTCACCTGAAGGCACTTTCTCATCAGCCATTGTTGACCTCTTTATTGTAGTACACACGTTTTCACGTGCATTCCTTATGCTAAAAGCAAATTGAAAATTTCATTCTTCATAAAGCTCAATTTTGCAATCAGCTCTTAACTGAATAAAAATACCATTTACGGTTTAATGTTGTCAATCTTACATATCCGGGAGAATTTACCGCAACCCGCCCCCGCTTTTATCAGTCATATCCTGCACAATACGGGATTTCCGTCAATGAAAACGGCAAGCGGGTCAAAATTGTCGTCAAAAACCGAAATATCTGCACGATTTCCGGGAACCAGAACACCGATGGAATCAAAACCGTAGATTCTTGCAGGACTTTCAGTTGCCATCTGTACCGTGACTTCAGGAGAAATTCCCCATTGTTTCATATTGTAAATTGCCTTATTGAGAGTCAGGGCAGAACCGTTGAGCAGAGTTTCATCTGAAGCCGAAACAAATGCGCCGTCCTTTCCCATCACAACTTCAACACCGTTTGCAAAAAGCTTACCGTCTTTCTGATGATTCGGTTTCAGGCTGTCTGTTATGAGAACTATGTTTTCCGCAGGTTTCATGCGTGTTACCATCTTCACAAGCTCAGGGTGTACATGTACACCGTCGGCAATAATTTCGCAACACATATCAGGATGAATCAAGATTGCACCCACGGTTCCCGGATTTCTGTGATGTAAACGGCTCATTGCATTGAAAAAATGAGTTGAATGCAGAATTCCGCATTGCATTCCTTCCATCATATTTTCATACGATGCATCCGTGTGGCCTGCAAGAAGAGTTACATGTCTGCTTTTTGCCCTGAGTGCAAGTTCATGCATATGTTTCAGCTCCGGTGCAACCGTCATACATATTACATGTTCATGTCCGTGATCAATGATTTCATCAAAATATTCAATGTCAACGGGACTGATTGATTCCAAAGGCAACGCTCCGGGTCTTTTCTGAGAAATAAACGGTCCTTCCACATTGATTCCGAGAATTTTTGCTCCTGTTTCATTTCCCATTGCACTGCAGATTGCTTCTTCCTGAACAAAGAGCTTTTCCTTTCCGTCAGGGTAAACGGTGGGAATAAATGATGTGACTCCGAACTCAACAAGTGCCCTGCTCATCCCAAGTATGGCCTCACTTGTCATATCCTCTACACCGAAACCGCAGACCCCGTGTATGTGCGTATCAATCAGACCGGGACATACAGTTGCTCCGCCTGCATCAAAAACAACCGTATCAGACGGGAAATCTTTTGATTCGTATCTCTTCATACTGAAAATATCTGCTATGAACCCATCTTCTATGAAAATACCGCAATCGTTCAATACTGCAAAACCGGAAATGATATTTGCGTTTTTAATAACAGATCTTTGACTCATTTTCTCCCCCTGATATTCTGATCTAAACTCACAGAAACCTGCAAAACTTTGTGAAGAGCAACCTTCAGAACTCACTTTATTTACATTTTACACAAATTGCAAAGAAATACAAAGGTAATGAGAGCTAATTGCAAAATTCATGAATGGAATTTTGAAATTGGCTCTGATATAATCGGAACCCGACGATCAAAACCGACACTCTGTATCGGTACGGTTACAAGAGAGGAAACTGAAATGGAAAAAAAGGATGAACAGCTGATTGAGTTTTGCAGGGAAGCAGTAAGAGCACAAAGTTATTCGGGACACGAAGACAAAGCTGCACAGGTAATGAAACGCCACATGGAAGATTATGGCTTTGATGAAGTTGTAATTGACAAGTACGGCTCCGTAATCGGAACAATCAACGGAAACAGACCCGGAATCACCGTACTTATGGACGGTCACATTGACACGGTTGATGTAATTGATGCAGATCAATGGAAACACAATCCGTTCGGAGCTGAGATTGAAGACGGAAAGATATACGGAAGAGGCACATCCGATATGAAAGGATCCGTAACATCCATGATAACCGCCGCTGCCAGACTGAAGGAGAAAACAAAGGGAAATTTTGCGGGAAAGGTATGCGTTTCCTGTACGGTTCATGAGGAATGTTTTGAAGGAGTATCATCAAGGGAGGTTTCAAAATATGTGAAGCCTGATTTTGTAATCATAGGTGAAGCAACTTCAGGGACAGTGAAAATCGGTCAAAGAGGTCGTGCAGAAGTTGTAGTGGAAACCGAGGGAATATCATGCCACTCATCAAATCCCGAAAAAGGACTGAATGCAGTCTATATGATGAATGCACTGATAGAGGAAATCAGAAAAATCCAGCCCAATGAGCATGAGATTCTGGGAAAAGGAATACTTGAACTTACCGACATAATTTCCTATCCGTATCCGGGAGCATCGGTTGTGCCATCCAAATGCAGATGTACTTTTGACCGCAGACTTCTTGTAGGAGAAGATGAACAAACTGTTCTGCGTCAGGTTGAAGAAGCAATAGCACGAACACAGAAAACGCACCCGGAACTCAAAGCAAAGGTTTATATTGCAGAAGGACATGAAAATTGTTGGACCGGCAATGCAATTCAGTCAAAAAGATTCTTCCCAGCATGGTGCTATGACCCATCAGACAAATACATTGCAACATCATGTAAAGGACTTGAAAAAGCGGGAATTGCGTACAGTCTGTCACACTTTTCTTTCTGTACAAACGGAAGTCACTTCTGCGGTGAAGCCGGAATACCCGGAATAGGCTACGGTCCGTCAGAGGAATATCTTGCTCATGTGCGTGACGAGTATATTGAAATAGATCAGCTCATCAAAGCATGCAACGGATTTGAGAGCATTCTGACAGAACTGACAAGATAACCTATACTTTCCGGAGGGATTTGCAAACCTTGTGAAGGAAGCTTTGCAAATCCTTCTCTACTTGCCAAAATAATCTTTCACAAGCTTGAATACAACGGGTGACAGCAATGCAACGGCTATAAGGTTCGGTATTGCCATGAGCCCGTTCATTGTATCTGAGATCTCCCAGAGAAGTCCCAGATCCACAGTTGCGCCCACAACAGCCATAAGGGAGAAGAGAATTATGTAAGGCTTTACAAATTTTTGTCCCAAAACGTACTCAATACACCTTGAACCGTAAAGCCCCCATCCGAGTGCAGTTGAAAATGCAAAACAGATGATTGCCACAGCGCCGAAGACAGAAGACCATGCACCGTAGGTATCGGTAAAACTTGAAATCGTGAGTTCCGCACCCGCCGCCTGTCCCCATACAGGATCTTTACCTGCACACATTATTATGAGAGCAGTCATTGTACACACTACGATTGTATCTACGAACACCTCAAAAATTCCATACAAAGCCTGCTGAACAGCCGTATCGGTACTGGCTGATGCATGAGCCATAGGTGCAGTACCCAAACCTGCCTCGTTGGAAAAAATACCCCTTGAAACCCCCCTTTTCATAGCAACAAAAACACCGCCGCCGATTGCCGCTCTCGGAGTAAAGGCTTCTCTGAATATTGCCGAAAAAATTGCAGGTACCCTGTCAAGATGGGAAAAAACAATCCCGAGACCCAGAATGATATACAGAGCAGCCATAAAAGGCACAAGACGAACCGTAACCTTTGCCAGTCTTTTCAGTCCTCCGGCAAGTATTACAAAAAGAAGAACTGCACATACAATGCCTACAATCAGATTGATTGCTGCAGAAGGCTGTCCGCCAAAAGCGGTGATTGTACTGTTCAGAGAATCCTTCACAGAACCGATCTGGGTGGCATTACCGGTACCGAGTGAAGCAATGGCCCAGGAAACAGCAAACACAACAGCAAG
>JAKSPF010000053.1 GCA_024405065.1 Sphaerochaetaceae bacterium
TCAATGTCTTCCGTCAGTTTGTTTATTGTGTCTGCTTGTGTGAGTTTTGTTCTTTTGCTGTCTTCGGAACTTGTTGCAGTCTGTTCTTCCGTATTACACAGCCTGTTACTCTGAAAGCCACGTCTTGTACCGAGATGGAAAATTGCTCTCCCGAGTTCATAAGGCTCCAATTTTTCATCCAATGCTTTTACCCTGAGAACATAAGGTTCAAGATTTTTGAGTTTCTCACGCTCCGCACTGTCAGACGGGAAAAAACCATTTTGAACCAGAACGTTTACAATCCGGTTTCTTCTGACTTTTCTTCTGTCGTTCTGTCTGCGAAGTCCACGAGCCATTCGGCGTTGGAGTGCAAGCGGCTGATTATCCTTTGGATTTCTTCCGTCACTGAAGATACGAACTCCCATATCCTCAACCTCAACGGGTTTGTTGTCATCATCAATTCGTATAACTGCAAATCCTATTGAGTTCGTTCCCATATCAAGTCCCATTCTGTACCGCATTGTTCGCTTTCCCTCCGTTCCCATTATTTATTGCGTGTTATTCTATCACATACAAACAATTTTTTCACTTGACATAAATATTTCCGAACATTACCTTTAACTTAAAGTTTATCAAAGAATAGGGTCTAACTTCGCTAACAAGGTCTCCGAAAGGAGATCACCAAATGGAAACGGACGGTACGCCGTCCGTTTTTTATATTTCTTCACTTTTTTGGTTCAGTGTGAAAGCATGTAAATGGACAAAATAACAGGGACCGTTTTGCAACAGCCCCTGTTTGCACAATGCAGAAATTGAGCGTCAGACGCTTAGTTTATTTGCAAGAGTAAAGCCCAAAGTCAAGGAACAAGTCAGGGACAGTGTTTTTACACGGCCCTGACGCTGTGACGCAGAGGTTGGGTTTTAATCGCAGCAAATAGATGAAGCATGACGACCGATATGCATATCTATCAGCCTTGCATACCCTTCCTTGTTCTCTCTCCACAGCTTATAAAGTCTGTCCCTGAACTTGAAAGATCCGTCGGGATTTTTCTCATTGAGAATAAGACCGTAGGTAATGTGGATGAGCTGTCTGGAATCGTTGTTTTTGAAAAGATCGGGAAGCTCGGAATCTGACAGTGAATCAAGGTCGGGAATCTTTGTCAGGTCTGTTGTAACATGGTAATACTTCCTTGCCTCTTCAAAAGCACCGTCAAGCGCATACCTGTGAATTTCACGGTAAAGTGAAGGGTCTTTCATTGCAACAAGTTTCATGGCTTCAAGCCAGTTGGTTCCGGCTGTTTTCAGGTGAAAACGTCCGCGAGTTTCTTTACCGGCACAGGAGAAAATGGAAAACTTGTCACTTCCGCTGTGAATTGACAGTTTGTAACCGAATTTTCTTGCTATTGCCGCGTGAACTTTCATTTCCTGTTCAAACTGTTCAAGATCACCGATGTAATCAATCCCCTTCTGGAATTCTCCGCAGAAACGCGGAGCAACAGTTGCTATGTTGACATAATGTTTTGCAAGTTCGTTTGCAACAAAGAAGTGCTGGGCAGGAAGTGTAGGTGTAAGAGTCTCATCAATTGAAACTTCAAAATCGGCAAGTTGCCTTGCATTTCTGACAATTAACGTGTTGTAAATTCTGACGGCGTGTGCAACAGCCTTTGAGTAGATGAGAACCGTCCTCTTGAAAAGCTCCTCGTCAAAACTGATGGATATTCCCTCGCCTATATCAAAACTCCTGTTCATATAGTATCTTTCAAGAACTCTGTCACGAACCGACTCATATCTTGCATCAACTTCTTCTTTTGACAGAGCATCAATTGAATTGTCAATCTGTTCACTGCAGTCAAGAGTTATCATGGTAGCACCGCTTTTAAGAGCGTATGACACCTCGCGTGCCGTTTTTACATGATCTCCGTCTGCACCGAATCCGTTTGTATATCCGCAACGGAACACGGTAAAAGAAGCACTGTCAATAACATCATGAAAAGTTCTGTTTGTAAGATTGAGTTCTCTGATGCTCTGCTGTGCAAGAACAGGAGTAACATCCGGAAATCTCCTGAAAACTCTGATGTGTCCGTCCCCGGCTATGCCGAGTCTGTCACCCACACCTATTGTTTTATCCCTGCCGAGTACTCTCTGCGGAGCCGTCCACGGGTACGCTTTTCTTAAAACGTTTGCACTATGGTGATTAAGAGGAGCAAGGACACGCTTTTTCCCGCATTCTGCACAGGTCACTCTCTCACCTATAAATCCCAGTGCCGGATCGGCAACAAGATAATCACAATCACCGCTGTCAACCATAAAAAGATTGTCATGCAATGAATCCTCATAAACAGCAAACTCTCTGCCGTCTGTTGTCTTGAAATTTTTAACCATTCTGTATTCCCTCTCAATTAAAATATTGCTTTGCGTTACCAAAAGAAATTCTGCTCACCATATTTCCCAGCAGTTTCATATCACAGGGTATTTCTCCGTCCTCTGCCCATGTTCCGAGAATATTACAGAGAATTCTTCTGAAATATTCGTGTCTCGGATAAGAAAGAAAACTTCTTGAATCGGTAAGCATTCCGACAAAACGGGACAAAAGTCCCACATTTGCAAGAGCCTTCATCTGCTGTTCCATACCATCCTTATGATCACAGAACCACCATGCCGAACCGAGTTGCATCTTGCCGGGAACTTCACCCTGAAAACAGCCCATCACGGTTGCAAGCACCCAGTAATCATTGGGATTGAGTGAATACAGTATTGTCTTGGGCAAAACACCGTCAGCTTCCATGCTGTCAAAGAAGCGTGAAAGCTTTGATGCGGAAATACAGTCACAGACAGCATCATAACCGGTATCCGGACCGAGCAACCTGAATTTTGCGCTGTTATTGTTTCTGAGTGACGCAAAGTGAAGTTGCATGACAAGATTTCTCTTTGCATAAAGTGCTCCGAGCCCTCTCATTATGTAAAAGCGATACTTTTCCGCTTCCTCTTCAGACGGTTTTTTTCCGCCCATCACCGCAGTAAATATAGAATTCACTTCAGAAGGAGTTGTTTCCGCATAGGGAGCGTCCTGCAGGGCATGATCCGTTGCCTTACATCCGAGCGACACAAAGAAATCAAGCCTCTTTTCAAGAGCTTTAAGGACATCATCTGCACTTTCTATCTTCACCCCGGCAGCTTTTGAAAGTCTGCCTATGTAATCTCTGAAAGTATCTGCATCAATATTCACCGCTTTGTCCGGTCTGAAAGACGGAATTACAAGTGTTGCCGTTTTTCCTTTAACTGCAGCATGGTGTTCAAGAGTATCCGCCGGATCGTCCGTAGTGCCTACCGCATAAACATTGAACTTTCTGAAAATACCGAATACGCTGAAATCCGGATTTTCCTTCAACTGTCTGTTACATTCATCGTAAACCTGCTTTGCATTATGTAGCCCGAACGGCTCGTTTATACCGAAGTACCGTTTAAGCTCAAGATGTGTCCAGTGATACACCGGATTTCCGATAAGGTTATCCATCGTATCGGCAAAAGCTTCAAATTTCTTCCACGAATCCGGTTCCTGTTCCGTAAGCCCGTTTGCACGTATCATTCTCCATTTGTAATGATCTCCGAAATGTCCGTCTCCCAACCAAACGTAAGAAATATCACTGAAACGTGAATCTGCTACTATTTCTGCAGGCTGAAGATGACAGTGATAATCAAATATCGGCTGATGCTCTGCATAATCATGATACAGTCTCTGTGCTGTTTTTGTTTGAAGCAAAAATTCTTCATCCATAAATTTTTTCATATCTTCACCTATCGTCACTTTATGAGATGGATTGCGAACCCGCCTATTTCTTCATTCATATAACAGAATGTCATGTTACCTTTTGCATCCCTTTTTACTGTTTCCTCACAGATTGTAAATCCGAAGTTTGCAAGATATGCGGCTGCTCGCTCCACATTGTATGTTCTGAAACCTATGTGTCCGTGCTTTCCCCTTCCGTTATTGTGCATTATTTCTATTGCCTTATCCATAAATGTTGAAGCATTTCCTACATTTGTCTGGTAACCGAAAACAGCAAATCTTGATGCAATATCGGCGGAATCACCGGTACCTGCCGCATTCAAACCGATATGTGCAATGGAAAAACCGTGCATTGCAACAACTGCCTGTCTGCACAGTGCCGTAATCTCATCCCACTTTCCGTCTGCTATCATGTCTGCCTTTGCCATCCATGAACCGCCTACTGCAAGAACATACGGACTGGATGCATAGTCTGCAAGATTTGATGCGGAAATTCCTCCCGTTGTCATGAATTTCACCTGAGGGAACGGACCGCAGAGATTTTTAAGCATCGCTGTACCGCCGGCAGCCTCCGCAGGAAAGAATTTGAGAACCTTAAAGCCGTTTGCCACGGCAACCTGAACTTCGCTTGCCGTACACACTCCCGGAAAGTAAGGAACCTTGTGTTGAGCAGCCCAGTCAACGAGTTTC
Source organism: Sphaerochaetaceae bacterium (assembly GCA_024405065.1). GTDB lineage: Bacteria > Spirochaetota > Spirochaetia > Sphaerochaetales > Sphaerochaetaceae > JAKSPF01. The sequence continues at coordinate 4,457 of JAKSPF010000053.1, forward strand.
TGATCATAGCCCGGTGATACAAGGAACTTTGCACCGGCATCAACAGCACGCTTTGCCTGATCTTCCGTTACAACAGTTCCGGCACCGAGAATCATCTCGGGATATTTTGCGGAAATCCGCTTCATTGCTTCTTCTGCAGCATCTGTTCTGAATGTAACTTCCGCACATGGAATTCCACCGTCAAGCAATGCTTTTGCAAGACCTTCCGCCTGTTTGGCATCGTTTATGACAATCACAGGAACAATACCTATGTTTCCGATGGTTTTCTCAATATCAATACTCATATTTCACCTCTTTTTGTAAAGTATCATATCTGTTGCCGAACTTCAATTAAATGTAGTAAAGAGAAAGTCAGAATTTACGGGAAAACCTGCAAAACTTCTTTTCTATTCTCAGGCATTCTTCGGGCGAACAACCGGCACTGTTTCAACAAAAAAAGGGACAAATCACCCGGGTCTCCCCTGCAATCCGCTTACCGCTGCTACATTCCTGTCCTGACGGGGTTGGGCGGCTGCAAGTAGCCCGGAATCTGTCCCTAACGGAGAGAGGGGGATTTGAACCCCCGATGGCTTTTGACCATACACGACTTCCAATCGTGCACCTTCGACCACTCGGACATCTCTCCAAACAACAAAACGAATATATCAGAAATTGTTTACTTGGTCTACAAACCAATCTTTCAGTGCCGTTATTCTGCGGGTGAATGAACTTTCAAGGTCAACCGTGTAAAACGGAACTTTGATTTCTTTGTCACGATCATAAATTACCGCTTTTGCATTCAGACGAAAACCCTCCTGCTCAATAACCGCCTCAAAAAATATCTCCACTTTTTCCTTTGGAACACAGACAACACCCATGAACTTCATATCGGTGAGATTCACCGTTTTCAAAAGAACCGAATTTTCAGAAGAAGTGTAATCCAGTCTGTAAACATTTCCTTTAAAACGGTTATCTTTCTGATAGGCATACAGAATTCTGCTTTCCGGTACAACGGCTACTTTCACATCAGGAATCCTGCTCTTTTTGTTGTCAGGATTCATTATGAGATAAGAATCTTCAAACAGGGTCTTCGGCTTATATCCTGCAGTTCTGGAAATATAAGTGATACCTTTCTGCGTGGAAACAGAAGTCAGAATATTGAAAAGATTGAGGCGCTTTTCCTCCAAAGACATTTTGTTCCAAGCTTCTGTGTACGGAACAGAGTCCTTGATTTCCACCGTGAAAATCTTTTCAGCAAAAACCGAACCGGCAATGCAAAGAAAAAGCATAAAAACAAGTAAAATTTTCTTCATTCATTCTCCCCCTGTGAAGACGGAAGTGTTGCAGGTGCAGAATCCTCAGACGACACTTCGGATTTTCCGGAAGCACAGACAACTGCAGCATAAAGGCAAACAAGAGTAGATGCAAAAAGATAACCGGCAATTATGTCGGTAATCCAGTGAACTCCGCTCAACACCCTTGTAAATATCATAAAGCACCCTGCTGCAAACATGATCATTCCCAATAAAAACCCGAAAAACTTTATCTTGCACATCCATGCCATCTGGTACGCACCGGTAAAAAACACAAAAACTGCAAGCATCACATGACTTGACGGATAAGACGGAGAAAGCACCCCGTTTTTGAGAATAACCGGTCTGTAATTTATCACAATGAATTTTTCAAAAACAAGGTAAACTATCAGCAGCAAAAGATAGAAAAAGCCTAAAATCACAGTTCTCCGATCAAGTTTTTTCTTAAGCATCTTGAAAAATCCGTCAAGCGCAAAAAGGAATATCGTCACCAGAGCGGCAATACCCATATATTGCGATATTTGAAAAAATTCCCGGTTAAGCGGCAGTCTCGCTGCGGCAAAACTGTTTAAAGTAGCAAACCCTACCTTTGAAAAATGCGGCCCTATTGCCTCAACATCAACGTACTTCACTCCAACGGTGAACAAAACGGAAACAAGAAAAAAAATAACAAAAAGTCGCATCCATTTTCCTGTGGTTTTTTTCATTTTTCTTCCTTCTGCGGAAAACCGGCAGCTCTCACGCAATCTTTTTTTCAAATATAATACAGAGTTGAACTCAGCGCAACATTCAGAAACTCACCCTGCCGTGCAGAGAACGTTTAAGTGTTGTTTCATCCGCATATTCAAGATCTCCGCCTATGGGAAGACCGGAAGCCAAACGTGTCAGAGATATCTCCGGATGGGATTTCAGCAAGTGTCTTATATACAAAGCGGTGGTATCTCCCTCCTCCGTTGGATTGGTAGCAATTATCACTTCCCTGAAAGCTCCTTCATCAATTCTTTTCATAAGCTTGTCAAAGGAGAGATTTTCAGGACCTACCCCGTCAAGAGGGTTTATAGCTCCTCCGAGAACATGAAAAAGCCCCCCATATGCCCCGGAAGACTGAATTGTAATTACATCCTGTGCCTGTTCCACAATACAAAGTTGAGAACGGTCACGGGTGGAATCAGAACACACCGGACAGGGATCGCCCTCTGAAAAAGAACCGCAAATACTGCAAGGGCGAATCTTTTCCTGAATTGTTGCAATGTTTTCTGCAAGAAGTCTGTTAAACTCCGGCTGAGTCTTTATCAAAGAGAAAGCAATCCTTCTTGCACTTTTGGGTCCGACTCCCGGAAGACGTGAAAGAGTCTTTGCAAGATTATCCAAAGCCGTCATAGTCCGAGTCCCTGAGTGTACTGCCTTAAATCCTGTGCCATACGGACTTTAACATTTTCAAAAGCGTTGTTTATTGCAGATGCAACAAGAACCTCAACCATCTGCGCATTTCCTTCTTTCACAAGTTCAGGAGCAATAGTAAGACTTTCAATCTTCATATCCCCTGTAACAATAGCCTCAATCTGGTTTCCCATAGCATACCCGGAACATCTTATGTTTCCCAGTTTTGCCTTAAACTCCTCTGCCTGTGACTTGTAATTTTCAAGGTTTTTCATAAACTCAAGCGGATTTATCATTTTTCTTCCCTTCCTCTGAACAATACCATAAAATCTTCTTCAACCTGTGCAGCACTTCTGTTTTCATCTGTCTTAACCGGATTTTGGACGAACCGGCTCTGCTGCTCCTGTTTTGCGGCATCCTGTTCTTTGAGTAATTTTGCTCTTTCTGCTTCAAGACGCTCCGAAAAGGAAATCACTACGTTGACGCCATCTCCGGTAATCTGTCTTATCTTTGTCTTGATATTCTCTGCATCACGCAGTGCGTTTTCATAAAAAAAACGGCTCCCGAACTCCAAAACAAGCCCCTGTTCCGTGTTTTCAACAGAGCCGACACCCTGCGGCAAAACATCTTTGAGGTCTTCTGAAGAAAAAGCCGATTTCTTTATTTCCTGCTTTTTTTCAGGTTCGGACATCGTTTTCTGTTTTATTTCTGAGTCCTCACTTTGCTCAAACTCCGACTCAGCTTCGGGTTCAAGCTCAAGTTCAGACTCCGCCTTCTGCTTTATTTCTGCGTCCTCACTTTGCTCAAACTCCGACTCAGCTTCGGGTTCAAGCTCAAGTTCAGACTCCGCCTTCTGCTTTATTTCTGCGTCCTCACTTTGCTCAAACTCCGACTCAGCTTCGGGTTCAAGCTCAAGTTCAGAC
>JAKSPF010000054.1 GCA_024405065.1 Sphaerochaetaceae bacterium
TTCTCACGTCTGGCAGCATAATTTTTACCAAGACCGAAGCCGGTATTACCGGACAGAGTGAGGTTTCTCTCTGCGTATCAATTCAACAGATTAGAGCTCATCATTTAATCCCGTTCGCTTATTGCTCTTGATATGAGATGCCACTTCATGCTTTCAAGTCCGTTTGACGGATAAAAAGCTCTGCAGTGTCCGAAGCGGTACGGTAATTCAAAGTGAATTCCTTTTTTCAGTGTAGCAAGAAAAACCTGAGCAAGATCATCATGTTCCTCAATTTCCTTTCCTTCAAATGTTCCGTTGTATGTCCATCCGTTATGATCAAGGGTCATTGTTCCGTGACCGACTTTCACATAGTTGTTTATTCCCGGTTTGTCTATTGCATAATCCACTTCTGCCTGCATTGAGAAGTCCGGTTTTTCCCATTCTTTTTTGATGCGTGAATACTGCCAGTCATACCACTGGATGTAATTGTTGAAATATCTTTTTTTTGTGCTCCATCTGAAGCGAAAATCCGAACCCAAATGTGCTTTTGCACCGCATTTTGTACATTCAACGGTGTTTCCGTAAGTTTTCAGCGTAAACTCACTGTCGCAGACGGGGCATTTATAGAACATTGTTTCAAATCCTTCTGCAAGATCTGTACCTTTTATGTGAATATTGTTTTGTTTCTGGTAGTCAAACTCATTGTATGTGAGTGCTTCAATGGTTTTTTTCAGTATGGTGTCCGGTTTAAGTGACTTTGTCTGTTCTGCCGTGAACAGCAGGTGTGTATCTATGCTTACAAAATCACGGTGCAGATGTGCCGACCACTTTGCGTTGCCAAGTCCGGCACCCTGTATTTTTGATGCATACACCGGTACTTTGAAGTATTTTATCAACTTTGCCGTGGCGGGTGAAATATACCCGAGTTTACCGTTTGCATAGACGGTTCCTTCCGGTGCCATGTAGACTATTCCGTTTTCTTTTTCAAGGATGTATTTCATCTTTTTTATTGCATCCAGATCTGTAGCAAACTGCAGTTTGGGTATGCATCTGAACATTTTCAGAATCTTTCCGAGAAATCTGAACGTGAAGAAGTGATAGGTTACAAGAAAGGAAATTCCGCGTGGCCAACACGTTGCCGATACGAACATATAGTCCTCATTTGATGTATGATTGGCAAGAATCAGTGCCGGACCATGTACTTTGTCTCCTGAAACTTTCAGCCTGTGCACAAAGCGGTTACGTATCTGAACAAAAGTGGACCCGATTGCAAAAAGAACCGGATTGGGTTTTTTCTGAACTGTCATACGCGAACTATATCATAAAAAGTGAGGTTACAAAACTTTATAACTTGCAATTGGCTCTAAAAACCATCAGGATGTTCTTTAAATTCACACCTGATTTATTAAAGTCCGTTTTGCAAGTTTATCTGAAGAGTTGAAAAAAAGCCGTTTCCTCACTTTTTGTGGTGAAGAAACGGCAAGTATAAACCTGTAACCGAAAGGATTACTCAACAGTTGTCGGAGAAACAATCCAGTTGGCATTTTCCTGTCTTGTACTGTGTCCGGCAGAAACCCATGTTGAAGGGTCAATACTGAATGTACCACCCTTTATGTTAAGTTGTGCATAGGGAGCGGCTATTCCGTTTTGAGTGACGTAGATGTTGCCACCGAATATTCCTCCGTTAACATTCATTACGGAAGTTTTTCCTCCGTGAGCTGCAGCAAAAGAATCGTATTTGGCAACACAAGTGTCAAATTCAGCCATCTGTTTTGCAGTAAGACTACTTCTTTTTGCGCGTATTGCATCGTTGTCAAGGTATGCATTGTTCTCTTTAAGAGCCATATCAAAACTGAGTTCTTCATTGAGATACGATGCCAAAGAAGCTCCGTCAACATGAATTGACTGCAGGGAATTTGCGTAATATGTGCCTCCGTCAATATTGATGATTCCACCTGAGTCATATATGTAGAGTGCATAGACACCATCTGCATTTGTTTCAGGAATTTCCAAAGAAATATTCGTATCATGAATATTAACCGTGCCGAGAGCACAGACTGCAATACACGATGACATGAATTTCTTATTTGCAAGTTTTGACTGATTGAAAGTACAGGAATAAATATCAACAGTACCGTAACCTGCCTCAAGACCTGCTCCGTAGACCGAATTAACAGTGCAGTTTCTCATCTCTATTGAATTATAACTCTCCAACTTTATTGCATTTCCCCATCCGTCATTGTTGAAAAGGTTAAGGTTTTCAAGCACACAGTCTCCGCCGCTTACTCTTATGCAACCGCCGGTTCTCGTTGAACTCCACGGACCTCCATATGTGGGATTGTCATTGGGCTGTCCGTTAAGATAACTTCTCCCGTCTATGGTACCGTTTTTCACTGTAAGCATTCCTGACGTTACCTTTATTGCCCTTCCGCCGTCAACAGCTGAAATTGAACCGGTTACCTTAAGAGTTTTTGAGTTAAGATCCAATGTGGCTGAAATATCCTTGTTGAACAAAAGTCCGGAATTTCTTGTCACATTTTTTGTGAGTCTGATGGTCTGTCCATCGGCAACCTCACTGAAAGCCGTATCAAGATTTGTGAAGACTCTGTTTGTTTCAAGAATCTTTGCTTCGGTGTCTGCTGTGACATAGAAATCAGAGAAATGATCTGTCATAAAGACCAGAAGTCCTGTAGAAGGAACATATCCCGTCTTACCGTAGCTTGAGTAGAGAGAAGCTTCTTCGGCAAACGTTGTAATGCTGTTTCCTGTTTTTTCGTAAACCGGCGGAGAAGCATTTGTTCCGTTGTATTTCACATTGACATTTTCAAGATTCGTATCAATGTAGGTTCTGACCTGTACATACTGATTGTTGAACGAGGTAATGCCTTTTTCAACTACGGATGAAGAATCATTTGATGCTACTATTTGAGTCAATATCAGTTCCAGACCGGCAACGACTGCCTTCGTGTCAGATGTTACGGAGAATTTTCCGGTTGCAATCTGTTGAGGCATGGCTATAACCTGCAGTGTATACTGAGTGTTGAAAGCAGAATCAAGAGCACCGGCAGGGAATGAAACAACAGTTTTGTCACTTGAAAGCGCATTTGCCTTGGGCACTGCATTGGCCTCTATGGTACTGCCTGATTGAACAGCCTCAAAAATTTTTACATCCTGCTCTGCAACAGTGAAATAATTTTCGTAACTGAGACCTTCAATGAGATCTCCGCTTATGACAGTTGTAAGTCCTCCCATTACCTTGAACGTAAGTCTCTGACTCTGCAATTCGTAGACATCATCACCAGAGGTTTTTACTGCAAATACTACAGAATATATACCTGTGGGAATATTCTCACTGCTGTTAAGCTTAAGGTATCTGTCTGTGGACAGGTAATAAGCTCCATCTGACTCTGTAAGTTCTTTAGAAGCAAATTTGACTTCCGTGTCAGTTGTACTTCCGGATACTCTGGCAGTTCCGCTTGCTTCAAGGAAAAGTGTACCGTTTCCTGCCCCATTCTGGTACGAGTAGTGCAGATTATCTGCCAGCACGATTTTTCCTGTGTTGCCCTGTGGGGAAACAGTAACCGGAATGTAGTTTGTCTGATTTCTTCTGAGAACTACATTGTTGATATTTCCCGCATAAACGACATTTTCAGTCGGAATCAGGTAATACGTAATTTCCGTATTTGAGCCGTCATGCATTTCAGAATACTCACCGGCTGATACCAGTGTTTCTGAAGTTGCAAAAACTCTGATATTCCATTTGCCCTCGGAAAAAGGTCCTATTTTCCCCGACAGACCTTTGTGATATGTGGTATCACCGGGAACTTTGAGAACAACTAAAGTTTCAACGTTGTCAATAGCTGTTTTTGTTTGTCCGGTTAAGCCGTATGAGTCAGCTTTTTCTGCCGAGTAATACCAGTACAGCTGGTTGTAAGCCTGATATCCACTGTAAGACTGATTAAGATCTCTTGCTGCGGAATTGTCAAAGCTTGCATAAGCAAGTGCAGTTGAATTTTCAATATTGCTTTCAGCCATATTGCATGAAAACAATAAAACCGACACAACAGGTAAAAAAACCAACAAAAGTAATTTGTTTTTCATTTTTTTACTCCTCCTATTTTAACGGGAAATCTGTACTGTGCAGACTTCCTGTATTTTTCCTTTTCTGTCAGAATATTTGCAGTAAATAAAGTAAGTTCCGTCATCTTTTACGTCGCATGAAAACATAAATGGCTCGGAGCCTCTCAGCTCAGTAATTTCCGTACCTGCAATAAACCATGAACAATCACAGTTGCTGAAAAGATTTGCAATTTCCTTGTTTATGGAAATAATCCAGGAATTTGAGTACGGAGCTGTACGTACGGCAGTGATTCCGTCAGATACCGAGATATCAAAAGCACCGTTATTACTCTGCGTACGATTTGAATATTCCATGTCACAAACAGAGCAGCATGATTTCATCATCAGTGTTCTGGCAGCAGAATCGGCAATGAAAACAACTTCAAAACTGTGGGGAGCAGAATTTACATGCTCATGGCATCTTGAACACTCCAGCCAATGACAGTTGTTGTCACTGTTGTACGTTGATACACAAGTGTCATGTCCCAGTGCCTCGGTAGTAAGGTCTTCAAATGCGGTTGTATATTCAGTTGCTTCCTTATTCAGGAAGAACAGCTCAGGACAAGATTTTTTAGTCCAGTACTGTCTGATTCCATGACCGGTGCAAGTAGCAACAACAGGCGGGTGATATACAATATCGTCTTTTGACAACGGGCTGTTTGCATCAGAGCAGCAACAGTATTCATGGCAGGAAACGGTCATGAATACTGCAAAGATAAGTATGATCATCAAAGCCCGATTGTTCATTTCAAACCTCCTGTTTACTGAAAGATGATTTTGTAAAACGCAGAAACAATGATTTGACAAACACTGTTTCTGTGCGTTTACGATTACGAAATTAAGCAATCCCGATTTTCCGGACAAGTGGGCAAATTTTGGTTTTTTCCCTCAAAAAAATCGGGAAAAAGCCTCTGTTTTACGGTATATTTGCCGCAAATATGTAATAGATATTATTTTTGTTCTGTTCTCATTCAGGAGTAGCCGATGGAATACATTGATATAAAAACAGCATCTGAAAAATGGAATCTCGGAAAAAGAAGGATCAACACCCTCATTCAGAAAGACAGAATTCAGGGGACAATAAAGATAGGTAACAAGTGGCTTATTCCAAAGGAAGCAGAACGACCTTTGCCCTTTACGAAAGGGAATAAGAACAACAGCTACAGGTATCTTTTCCCTTTGTACTTTCTGTATATAACGAAAGAGGACGAGAATATTTTGAATCATGATGAACAGGAACTCTATACAGCTCAAAAACAGTTTCTTGCCGGTAATACTGATGATGCTTCCGGAACTCTTAATGAAATTCTGGATCATTCAGAGAATATCTATGTAAGAATCGGTGCGATGTTTATCAATTTTTTTGTTTGTATTATCAGACAGGAAAATGACAAGTCCATTGAAATGTTCAACAAGCTGGAGAATGTTCTTTCCGAAGATTTTCCTCACAGAAGAGATTTTGATTATTTAATGCTTGAGCTTTACAGATATACAAAGGGGGATATCTTTGTTCTCAACAACTATCATATTGATTTCAATTATGAATACGGTCCGCACTTGTATCTCAAGCTTTCTGTTCTTTCATCAGCCATAGAACTTATTAAAGCCATGCTACCTGACAGAGGTCCTTGTAATTTGGACTACTATGAAATTTCCTGCAGAGCATACGAATGTCACGGGTATGATTATGTCGCTGTTCAGATGCATCTGTATATGGCTTGTACCTATTACCTTTATGCCAGACATAAAGACGGTGACAGACATCTTCGTAATGCTGTTGAGATTTCGGAAAAACTGGGATGTGTGATTTATCTTGCAGATTTCTACAAATACGTATCGGATAGGATGGATGATTTTCTCAAAAAATCTGATCCGGATTTTGTTGAAGCTGTTCACAGAACAAGCCAGAATATTCTTTCAGGTTTCAACAATTTTCTTAAGTTTATGAACAAGGAAAATTTATATTCCTGTTTTAAGAGAAGTGACTACAAAATTCTCGGTCTTGTCATCAACAATTATTCCAACAAGGAGATTGCATATAAACTGAATGTATCTGAAAAAACTGTTGAAAGACTGTTGAATCAGCTTTATGAAAAAACAGGAGTCAACACAAAAAAGGGACTCAAGGAAATATTTATGACCAAGAAGACACTTGCAATATGAACGACAGATTTTTGCTCTGAATCCGGTATGCGTTTTGAAATGAACTGAAAACTGAAAGCGGTTGAAAATTAAAAAAAAAAGCGTCAGGATTTACAAAAGAGTTTTGAGAGTTTCTCTTCGGTACTCGTAGCTCGGGAAGCTGTTTCCGCTGTTGCTCTGATTATTAGAAGACTTTTAGGAATAAGGAGTATGAAATCAATGAGCAGAAAAACTGATCATATTGTCATTCTTGCAACGTCAGATATACATGGAAACATTACAGGTTATGATTTTTCCGGAAAAATTTCCTCATCGGGCGGTTTGGCAAGACTGAAAACATATATCCAAGTTTTGAAATCCTCTGAAGAAGTGATTCTCATTGACGGCGGAGATATGATAGGCGGTTCAGAAATGCTGGATGAAATTTGTCCCGGGCATGCGGGTGAGATTCATCCGGTTATTAAGGCTATGAATCTTGTGGGCTATGATGCAGCAACATTGGGAAATCATGATTTTGATTTAGGTACTGACTATTTATTGAAAACGTTTTCGCATGCGAACTTTCCGATACTTGCCGCAAATGTCAGAAAGACAGACGGATTTCTGCTTACCGGTAAGAACTATACCATAATAGAACGTAAAGGGGTAAGGGTGGCTGTAGTGGGTGTTGTGACACCGTTTGTCAAGGTAACGGCAAAGACAGCACAGGGTGTTTCTTCATTGCATTTTTCTCCCGGAGCAGATGCAGTTGCGGAAACTCTTTCAGAAATAAACGGACAGTATGATGTACTGGTTGTGTCTGCGCATATGGGTGGCTATGGAGAGTATGATTCTGAAAACGGGAGTGACTCGGCATGGTATATTGCAGACAAGGTTCCAGATATTGATATTCTTCATATGGCACACACGCACGAAATTGACGTAGGCAGACGCGGTTCAACTGTTTACGGAGAAGTCAGAGACAGAGCGAACGAGATTCTGAGGTTTGATGTTTATTTGGGTGAAGACGGAAAACCGTTGCATACAGATTGTCGCATTGTAAAGCTTGAGGATTATGAGCCTTGTTCCGAGATAACTGAAGATTCCGTTATTGTCCGTATTCAGAACGAGACTGCGGAATATTTTTCAAGCGGAATGCATAAAAAAGACGATTCTCCCGTTATCGGTGAAGCTGCAGATACATTTCAGCCGGAGAATACCGATCCGGAAGTTCCTGTTGCTCGCTTGCGGGAAACACCGGTGACAAATCTTATCAATCGCGTTCAACTTGAAAAATCCGGAGCCGATATCTCGGTTTGTTCTCTTTTCAATCCGTATTGTGATATTAAAAAAGGACCGATTACAAAGAAGCAGGTTAAAGATATCTATGAGTTTGAAAATTATCTTGTGACCGTTGAAATTACAGGAAAAGAATTGAAAAATTATCTTGAGTCAAATGCCTGCTGCTATGAAACGGTAAATCGGGAAAACCCGTATTTAAGGCTTAACCGGAATTATTCTCCGTTTCTTCAGGATTATTTTTCCGGTGTTTCATACGAGATATATGTGAAGAACGAAGCGGGAAACAGAATAAGAAATATCAGGGTTCACGGCAGTCACGTCAGTGAAAATCAGAGGTTCATTCTTGCCGTCAGTAATTACAGGTACAATACAACACTGAAAAAGAACGGGATTGTATCTGCAAACAAACTGTGGCAGTCTGAAATGACAATACGCGAAATGATTGAAGATTATATTACGCATAACAGTCCGTTAAAACCGGAAC
>JAKSPF010000055.1 GCA_024405065.1 Sphaerochaetaceae bacterium
TGAAAAATAAATTAACCACTCACCGAAATAGTGCGTTATAATCAGGGTATGAACATACTTATGGTCACCAGTGAGGCTGTGCCGTTCAGTAAGTCCGGCGGACTTGCAGACGTTGTCGGTGCGCTTGCCCCGGCATTGAACTCAAAAGGTCACAACACAAAGATTGTAGTTCCCGCATACAACACCGGAAACTCGGATGCGGGAAAGAAGGTTTGTGAATTCAGCGTCCATACTCTTGCCCGAGATGAAAGGGTTGAAATCAGAAGTAAAACGGTAAATGAAACAGAGTACTGTTTTGTATGTCATCCTTTATTCACGGACAGACTCGGAATTTACGGTGATACAAGCTTCACACCGTACAATGACAACCTTTTGAGATTTTCTCTTTTTTGCAAGGCCGCACTGTTGTACTGCATTGAAACAGGTTTCAAACCGGATGTAATTCACTGCCATGACTGGACAGCAGGGCTTTTACCCTACTTTATGAAAGCCATGAACAGTCTTTTCTTTATGGATACCAAAACAGTATTCACAATACATAATCTTGCTTACCAAGGTACGTTCTCAAAAATGGATTTTCTTCTTACGGATACGAAAGCTGATGAAGATATCGTATTCAACGACAGAATCAATATGCTCTATTGCGGACTTATGTTCTCTGATTTCATCACAACGGTAAGTCCTACTTACGCAAAGGAAATTCAGTCTGCCGAGCAAGGTTGCGGACTTGAAAGCATAATATCAGAAAGAAAAAAACACCTCAGAGGTATTGTCAACGGAATTGATACAAACGAGTGGAATCCTGAAAGAGACAAACTTCTGGAAAACGGGTTCTCTGCTTCAGACCTCAGCGGAAAGAAAAAACTTAAAACGGCTTTACAGAGACGATTCGGACTTCCGGAAGAAAGTGATACCCCGTTATTTGCAATGATAAGCAGACTTGCAGTGCAGAAGGGTTTTGATGCACTGATACCTTGCCTTGAGAAAATACTGAAAGAAAACAAAGTTCAGTTTGTTATCATCGGAACGGGAGACAGGGAACTTGAAAACACACTGCTCGGCATGGCAGAAAGGAATCCGAACCTTTCCGTAAATATTATGTTCAGTAACAGTGCTGCTCATCTTGCAGAAGCAGGAAGCGATTTTTTCCTCATGCCTTCAAGATATGAGCCGTGCGGACTTAATCAGCTTTATTCTCTCAGATACGGTACAATTCCCATTGCAAGGCGAACCGGAGGACTTGCGGATACCGTGATTGACATTGATGAGTTTCCACAGAACGGAAACGGTTTGCTTTTTGACAATCTCTGTCCGCAGGAAATTGAAAAATCGGTTTTGAGAGCGGTGAAGCTTTACGGAAATGAAAATTTCAAAGAGATAATCAGGCGGGCAATGTCACGTGATTCATCGTGGGATGCTTCAGCTGATGAGTATATAGAAGTATTTTGTGAATTGAAAAAAGACAGGAGGGACATACAATGAAAAAAGAAAGAGTAATTTCAATTATTTTGGGTGGAGGAAAAGGTACAAGACTCTATCCTCTTACAGCCGAACGTTCAAAACCTGCGGTTCCGTTTGCAGGTAAATACAGACTTGTTGATATTCCCATTTCAAACTGTATCAACAGTGGATTCAATCAGATTTATCTGCTCACGCAGTTCAATTCTGCTTCTCTTCACAATCATATTGTGAATTCTTACACTTTTGACCAGTTTGACAGAGGATTCGTGGAAATTCTTTCGGCAGAACAGACCTATTCCAGTGAATCATGGTATCAGGGAACAGCGGATGCCGTGCGCAAAAACATCAAACACTTTCACGATCAGGACGCCGACTATTACATAATACTGTCGGGTGACCAGCTGTACCGCATGGATTTTAACAAAATGCTGAAACGCCATATTGAGTCGGGTGCAAAGCTAACCATTGCAGCAAAACCCATTTCAAGACAACAGGCAACAGGGCTCGGAATAATGAAAACCGACAAAGACGGTATGATTACCAAGTTCTATGAAAAACCTGCTCCTGATGCCGACATCTCTGACTTTAAGGTGAATGCATCATATTTGGAATCATCACTGGGAGTGAGTGCAAACGAATCAAACGAATATCTTGCCTCAATGGGAATCTATATTTTCAGTGCAAAAGAGATGGAAGAGGCTCTGTCCGGAAAAGAAACGGATTTCGGAAAGGAAATAATACCGGGACTGTTGGGTAAAATACCCGTTGCTTCCTACCTGTTTGACGGTTTCTGGGAGGACATCGGAACAATAAAAGCTTTCTACGATACCAACATTGATCTTGCAAGCGTACAGCCTCAGTTTAATTTCTATGACGAGGAAATGCCGATATACACAATGAGAAGGTTTCTTCCCGCTTCAAAGGTGAATTTCTGCAATATTTCAAGTTCTCTTACATGTGAAGGCTCAATAATCACCAATGCGTACATTGTCAACTCAATAATAGGAATCAGAACCCTGATTGAGTCCGGAGCATCCCTTGACGGTGTATATGTTATGGGCGCAACCTGCTATGAAACGGAGAAACAGAAAGCGGAAAATGCACGCAAGGGAATTCCCAATATCGGAATAGGAAAGGGTACGATAATCAAACGCACGATAATTGATACAAACGCAAGAATCGGTGACGGTTGCCGTATCGGAATAGACAACATTGAACGAAAAGACGGTGATTTCGGTGCTTATTCAATACATGACGGTATAATAGTAATCAACAAGTTTGCGATAATACCGAACGGAACAAGTATCTGATCTTAGTAAACTGCTCTATATCAGAACTATTCCCGGCAATGTGAAATGCAGAATTGCGATACTCAGGGTGATAAAGCCTTGAGTATCGTGTTGTTTATAGACTGTTTGCAGGTTTCTTTCCGGTTCGCCCAGTTTTTTAAGATAAAAAAGGACAAGAAGAATAATTGTAAGAGACGGTATAAGGTCTCCCAATACAAGTGGACCCGGTTCCATAGGAACAAGTACAAGCCCTGAGGCGATTACCAGCCCTGCCACCATAAAAGCAATCAGTGTTTTTCTGTTGCCGAGTACAAAACTTCTTATACCTATCAGAAACAACACGGAGGCACCGTAAGTATCTGCAAGTAAAACGGCACTTCCGGTCAACAGGTATATTTCAGCAAGAAAAAAAAACTGAACCATGCGTCGGATTATACAATCTAAAAGAGAGGCGGACAAGAACAGACACGGTTTTTTACCGGAACAGCCGGTTTATATTCCGCTTAGACTGTCTATGTAGTTGCTGGCACTGTGTGCAGCCACCGCACCGTCGGAAGCGGCTGTCACAATCTGTCTGAAAGGTGTGTTTCTCACATCTCCGACAGCAAAAATTCCATGTACGTTTGTTTCCATGAATGCGTCTGTTACAATGAATCCGGCTTCATCTTTTATGCAATCGGGAACAATGTCAGTTCTGGGTTCGTTTCCTGCAAATACAAAAACCGCATCAAAATCTTCCGTGTATTTCTTTCCGGTTACGTTGTCTGAAAACGTGACGGAAGAAACCTTACCGTCAGTTCCGTTTATTGAAACAACAACCTGGTTCATTTTGAAATTCACGGCTGATACGGATTTGAGTTTTTCAACATTTGCCGCCTGTGCCCTGAATCTGTCACGTCTGTGGCATACTGTAAGTCTGTCTGTCAGTTTTGTAAGATAAAATGCTTCCTGAACTGCACTGTCACCACCGCCGCAAACAAGAATTTTTTTTCCTTTGAAAAAAGGTCCGTCACAGGTGGCACAGTAACTCACGCCATGTCCTGTGAATTCCTTTTCTCCCGGAATACCCAGCGTTCTGTGCTTTGAGCCTGTGGCAATTACAACAGCTTTTGATGAAACGGTATCGCCGTTTACCTCTGTCTCAAAAGTTCCGTCAGGACACTTCCTTACGGTTCCCGCCGTGCCGTAGATAAACTCACATCCGAATCTTTTTGCCTGTTCTTCAAACTTCACGCCTATCTCATAACCCGGCAGTTTTTCAAGTCCGGGATAGTTTTCTATCTCGTCAATAATCATGGTTTGCCCACCGCATGCCATTTCTTCAATGACTG
Organism: Sphaerochaetaceae bacterium; assembly: GCA_024405065.1. Lineage (GTDB taxonomy): Bacteria > Spirochaetota > Spirochaetia > Sphaerochaetales > Sphaerochaetaceae > JAKSPF01. The sequence continues at coordinate 4,082 of JAKSPF010000055.1, forward strand.
CGGTTTTTCTTCCTGCTCTTGCTCCGTACTGACCGCAAGACAGACCTGCCGGTCCTCCGCCGATTACAACAATGTCATAATACAGGTTTGCCACGTTATTTCTCCCTCTTCAGTCTTGCTTCAAGAGCTTCTTCTGCATCACTTTTTCTCAAATACACCGGTCCCTGACCTATGTTATCTGCTCCTTCTGTCTTGTATTTTTCAAGACCTGTCTTTATCAATGCTTCACCTAAACCGCATGTATCTGTGCCGCACACCGTGATATTTTTCATGTTTCCGAATACATCTCGGAGTTCAGGGGCAAATATTTCCGCATCCGGACCTGTTACGGTAATTTCGTTGCAGGAAGAGAGTACAGCTCTGAGATTTTCCGCCGTTCCGTCTGTATCGGGCATGATACGTTTCAGATTACCGTCTGACGTTTCAAATGTACTGATGTAAAATCTCTGTTTTCTTGCATCTATCACCGGAACGATTGTTTTTCCGTGATTTTTTATTTTTTCAGCCCACACCTCAAGGGTTGATACTGATACAAGCGGGACATCAAGACCGAATGCCATTCCCTTTAACGCTGCCATTCCTATTCTGAGTCCGGTGAACGAACCGGGACCGCGTGTGCAGATCAGAAGATTCAGGTCTGAAATTCCGATACCTGCATCTTCACACAGTCTGATTATTTCAGGCATGAGCCTTTCCGAATGCTGAAAAGACTGAACGGAAGGGGTATTTACCTTTAATACCGTGTCTGTTTTCACGGCAACTGTGAGTGTCTGTATTGAAGTATCAACTGCAAGTATGTTCATATCTTCACCTCAACAATACGTCTCTGATCAGGCTCAACCTTTATGTTTATGAATACGGTACCTGAGGGGAGAAGGGAGTTAATGATTTCACTCCATTCTATAAGACAGAGACCGTTTGAAAAAAGCATATCCTCACCGCCGATCATGAAAAAATCTTCCTCTGAATTTATTCTGTACAAATCCATATGATACATCGGCATTGAGCCTTCATATTCCTGAATCAAAGTGAAAGTGGGGGATACTATTGCTTCTTTTACTCCTAAAAACCGTGCAACACCACGTGCAAATACCGCTTTTCCTGCTCCGAGACTGCCTCCCAGAGAAATCACCGCACCTGCCTCACAGCGGGAGGCCCTTTCCCTGCCTACATCTTCCATATCCTGTTCCGTGTTACAGACAAATGTTTCAATCATCAGATTTCCTCGTGGTGAGTATGTTCCTCGTGTTCTTTTCTGTGAAGTTCCTCAAAGTCTTCATCTCCATAAATTTCTTCCCTGATTACATCTGAAAGTCTGTCACCCGTTTTTTCTTCGTAATCTTTGATGATTGACAGCAACTGAGGATCCTGAGCATCAAGAGCCCTTGCTTTTTCTATCATCTCTCTGGCTTCCGAAAATTCCGAATCCGCCAAGTGAAGGAATGCAAGATTTGTAAGATAGACAACGCTTTCATCGTCAAGGTCTGAAGCAATCTGCAGGTAACTTTTGGCAAGTTCAATATTGCCGCTTTCACGGGCACAGATTGAAAGTTCGTTGTAAACTTCTGCATTCTGTCCGTCAATTTTCAGACTCTCCAACAGATCCTTTTGGGCACCGTCAAAGTCATCAAGAGCACGTTTTGCCCATCCGCGTATAAAGAATGCCTCCCAGCACGGTTTGTTTGAGGCAAGGTATCCGTTTATTGTTTCAACTGCTTCATCCGAACAACCCATCATCATTTTGTCGTATGCGTAAAGAATCCGGTCTTTTGATGAAATCATTTTGTTAAGACCGTCAAGAGTTTTTTTTGCAGATTCTTTTGCTTTTGCATCTTTTGTCAGAGAAACGAATTTTTCAAGAAAATCACGTGCGGTTTCAACATCACCGTGCCTCATATGGTATGCGGAAATTTCACTGTAGGCTGGTGCGTAATCAGGGTGTTTTTCCGAACATTCTTTCAGAATGTCCAGAATTCTGTCATCATACATATCCGCAAGTGCATCATTTCCTTTTTTATGAAAATCCACGGTCATCTGTGCGTACAGGACAGCAAGATTAACGTAACTTTCAGGTAGCCGGCTTATGTGATTCACCGCAAGCATAAGTTCTTCTGCAAAATCAAATTCCTTTTTTTTGCTTTTTGCAATGGCTGCAAGATTCAGCTCTTTCACCGTATCCGGCTGCATTTCAAGAAGAATCTCTCTGTAATACTCAAAATGTGCATTTCCGGCATCGTGAGCACAGACCTTTATCAGCCCTGCTGCTATTGAAGCAAGATCAAGGTCTTCCGGTTTCTGTCCTTTCTCAAATTGCACAGGTAACGGAATATTGCTTTTGAGCTCCGTTTTACCTATTTTTCTGTTCTCCGGTATCGTAATGAATCTGATATTTTCAAGCCGGTCATTTGTAGTTTTTGAATTCATATCTGAAATATACAACTAAAAAACAAAAATAAAAACCGGGCGGAAGCAGGAAATCTCTTGAACCGGAGTTCAAGGTGGGATCCCAGTTAAGCAGTACATTCTGTGCCCTTGTAACCTTCAAGGCGGGCGCAATGCAGTACCTCTATGCCGGAAACCGTTCTGTAAGTTTGAGCAAGAGAAGTGTACGCTTCCGATGCCCGGTCACCGTTATTTTATCACATTCTGCTTCTATGGCAATACAATTTCCGTTTTTGCCAGCAACTCAAGATTTATGAAAGAGCTTTGCGGGTCATCTTCAGAATTATGTTTGACAAAGCATACCTGAAACGGTAATTTGAAAAACCGGTGAAAAGATGAAAAAAATTTCGGTTTTGTTGCTTATATTTCTTGTTCTTACGGTGAGTTCGGTTTCTGCAAATGGCGGGAATGAAAAAAAGCGGATTTACAATATAGGTGTCGTTTTGTCTGACGGCAGGGTTTCTTTTCAGAAAAATTTTGTAAAGCATGCTGAAGATTATCTTGATACCAAGTCAAACGATGCAGTCAGGTACAATCTGAGTGTTGTTGACGCTGAAAACAATGTTTCAGTTCAAAATTCACAGATAGAAAAATTAATTACCGAAGCGGATGCTGTAATCTGTTTTCCGGTTAACCGTGAGGAAACCGGTAATTTGATAAAAAAAATCGGAAAGTCGGGAAGTCCCTGTGTCTTAATCGGAAATTCACCGGACACGGAAGATGTCGGTGACTATGCAAATGTATGTTTCATAGAGTCCGATTTTGAAAAATGCGGTGAACTGATGGCGGAAGTGATTGACAGAGTTCCCGGTGACTGTGACGCAAACGGAGACGGGGTGATTTCCTGTCTGCTGATACGTGGAGAAGGAACGGAATCCGATTTCAGAGGGAAAGCTGCAATTGCTTTTTTGGAAGAAAACGGCAAGCACACGGAATGTGTTTTGGAAAAATCCGCAAACTGGCAGAGAGATAATGCCCGAGAGATATGTCAGGGGGCTTTGCAGAAGTTCGGAAAAGGAATTGACGTTGTAATCTGCGATAATGACGATATGGCTCTTGGGGTGCTTGAGTCAATTGAATCGGCGGGAAGAAAAGTCGGAAGGGATATCTTTCTGATCGGTTGTGATGCTGATGACGATGCTCTTTCTGTTATCAAATCCGGACGAATGACCGGCACTGTACTTAACGATGTTACAGGTCAGTCGGAGACTGCCTGTGATACGATTATCTCCATGCTGAAAGGTGATGAAGTAGAGAAGAAGATTGTTTTTGAGTATCAAAACATCTGTTTCATATAAACGTCAGTTTTTCAGGCTCTTGGCAGCTTCGTTTCGCAGGATTAGTA
>JAKSPF010000056.1 GCA_024405065.1 Sphaerochaetaceae bacterium
TTTTCAAGTTGAAAACCTTTTATGTTGTTTGACAGATTGCCGTGTTCGGTATAGTCATTTTAAGGAAATTTTCAGCAAATATTTTTCCGGATTTTTCTATGATTTTTGCCGAATTTAAGTGCAAATTTCAAAATGAGGAAGAGTCACATTTTGAGGCGTGAAAGAAGGTTTTTTGCTGTTTTGAGCGGAATTCCGGCACGTGACGAAATTTCTTCCGCACTGCACTGAACGGCTTCCTCAATAGAGGCAAATGTATTCATTATCTTTTCACTGACTTTTTTTCCGATGCCGGGTACGCTCTCCAACAGGTGAAAAGAGGCCTCCCTGCTACGCATTGCCTGATTTGCTCCGGTTGCAAAACGGTGACATTCATCTCTCACTGCAATCAGAATCCTCAAACCCTCATTGCTGTGGTCTGGTCTTATATCCGGTCTGTCATCATCAAAAACGATGGTTTCATACTTTTCGGCAAGACCTACCACAGGTACATCGGCAAAGCCTATCTCATCAAGAACCTGCCTTGCCGCATTCACCTGCCCTTTACCTCCGTCTATCAAAATGAGGTCAGGTCTTTGCAGGTTCTCTTCCATAACACGCGTGTAACGTCTGAACACCGCTTCACGCATAGCACCGTAATCATCTATTGCTCCGTTAAGACTGCGTATGTTGAACCTTCTGTAACCGGCAGGATTAGGATTGCCGTTCACAAATGAAATCAGTGAGGCAACGGTATATTTTCCGCTGAGCTGTGCAATATCAAAACCTTCAATAAGTTCCGGAATGACCTCAAGACCGCACAGAGCACGCAGAACTTCAAGTCCTTCCGTATTGTCTCTGCTTTTCAGACGACGTTCAACATCCCGTGAAGCATTCTCTCCCGCCATTCTCAGTATCCTGAAATCACGTCCTTCCTTGGGAACATGAACTGTAACATCTCTTTTGAGAAATTCGGAAAAATAACGGGAAATAAGCTCACTGTCAACTTCATGAGACACAAAGAGTTGTTGCGGTATTTCCTTCGCTTCTTCATAGTACTGCATCAGGAAGTTCAACAATGTCTCGCTTTCATCTCCGAAGGTTTGTGCTCTGTACAATGCCCGTCCGATAAGCTTGCCGTCACGATACTGCATGATTGATACGGTACAAAGCGGGCTCCTCATCTCTATTGCCGCATAATCACGGTTGTCGTTTGAAAAATCCTCCACCATTTGCGCCTTGGAAACGCTCTGCAAGGCTGCAAGCATATCTCTTTTTTTTGCAGCAAGCTCATACTTCATCTCTTTTGAGGCAAGCATCATCTCTTCTTTCAACTGATTTTCAAGTTCCGTGTTACCGCCTGACAGAAACTTACGGATTCTGTCTATGCTTTTACCGTATTCATCTTTGGTAATTTTTCCGCAGCAGGGTGCCTGACAACGCCCTATGTGATAGTAAAGGCAGGGATTTTCCCGCTTGCGCATGGGTGTTGAACATTTTCTTAAACTGAAAAGCCGATCTATAAGATCAAGATATTCCTGTAAACGTCCGGAGTCCGGATAGGGTCCGAAATACTCAGAACCATCCCGTATTATTCTCCGAGTTCGGAACACTTTCGGAAAATCCTCGTGAGTTATTCTGATTACGGGATAACTCTTTCCGTCTTTGAGCATTATGTTGTAGTGAGGACTGTATTTTTTTATAAGATTGTTTTCCAGTACAAGGGCTTCATAGTCATTGCCTGTGATTATATACTCTATGTCACAGATTTTTTCCACAAGGGCTGCAGTCTTACGGTCACGGTTCGGAAGAAAATACTGTGAAACACGCTTTCTGAGACTCTTTGCCTTACCTACGTAAATCACGGTTCCGGATTCGTCCTTGTGCATATAAACACCGGGATTGAGCGGAAGGCTATGAGCTTTTGATTTTGCTTTTTCAAAACGTTCCTTTCTGCACCTGACCTCGTCGGCAGTCTGTTGTCTGTCAGTCAGCCAGCTTACTTCTGCCTCAAACGCATTACTGTCCATATCACCTCGCCTTATTATCTGTAAAGCAATTGGAGCCCATTGCCCCGTATATTTGATTTTATAACTTATCGGCGTATAATTCACCTATGACTTTTACCGAAACAATCCCGTTTCTGACTTTTCAACAGAGAAGAATACTCACAGAGCATGAACTTGATATGAATCTGTGGCAATCCGTAAGACTCGCAGACCTGTGGCAAATGCCTGAAAATGTTACAAAATCCTCAGTAAACCGTGAATATGACAGAGTGATAAAGGTAATCAACAAACTCAGAAATTCACCGTCCGATTACAGATCATTTAACCCTGAATATGATTTTTCGGGCAGAAATATTGAAATTGTAACTGACTTCAAGGCTCCCGACACAATAATGGGGCGTTGTCCGTGCCCATCTGAAGATCCTGTATTAAGGTGCTGTAACCTGAAAACGCTGGATGCCGTTCAACAGTGTGCATTTGCATGTGCTTACTGCTCAATACAGAGTTTTTACTCCTGCGGAAAAATCAAGGTCATATCGGATCTGGACAGAAAACTGAAAACGCTCAACCCGGACAAAATGGTATGGCATATCGGAACCGGACAGAGTTCGGATTCTCTTCTTCTGGGCAATGACTACGGAACTTTGTCTGCCCTGTTTGCCTTTGCGGAAAGTCATCCCGATATTGTGATTGAACTTAAAACAAAAAGTGCACGAACCGACTGGCTCGGCATGAAAATACCGGCAAACGTGGTAGTTACATGGTCGGTCAACGCAGACACTGTGGTAAGAAAGGAAGAACACCTCACCGCAAATCTTGATGCAAGAATTGATGCGGCTTCAAAGTGTGCGGAAAACGGTTGCCTTACAGGTTTTCACGTTCACCCTATGGTGTGGTTTACAGACTGGAAAAAAGAATATTCCGAACTTGTGAAGAAACTCTGTGACAGAATAAATCCGGATAATGCGGTGATGGTGGGCATCGGGACACTCACATTCACTAAGCAAAATCTCAAAACACTGAGACAGAGCGGAAGACCTACAATGGTTACAAAAATGCCTCTGTCACCGGTTGCAGGTAAATATTCCTACAGTGATGATGTGAAGAAAATGATGTTTTCCTACCTTTTTTCACTGTTTCCGCAGGACTGGAAAGACAGGGTGTTTTTTTATCTTTGTATGGAAAACCGTGACCTTTGGCAACCGTGCCTCGGAAGAAGCTATGAATCAAACGATGAATTTGAAAAGGATATGAAACAGCATTATATGGCAAAAGTCCGGACGAACCGGAACTGAAACCACGTCAGGACAAAAGAACTGAAACAAAAGCGCAGACCGCATCTCCGGTTCCGAGTTCGCCCAGCATTCCTTCGGCGGTTTTTGCCTTTACCGACACAGCCTCACGGGAAACAGACAACACAGATGCAATTCTTTCTTTCATTAACTGTTTGTATTGTTTAAGTTTAGGCTCCTGAAGTATAACCGTACAGTCAACATTGTCTATTTCAAAACCGCGTTCACGTACCATTGATACTGTCCTTTCAAGCAGCACGGCTGAGTCAATTCCCAGATATTGCGGATCTGTATCAGGAAAAAATGTACCTATGTCATCAAGTCCTGCAGCACCGAGCAGAGCATCTATGATTGCGTGAATCAGTGCGTCACCGTCCGAATGTCCGACACAGCCTTTTTCCCAATTCAGAGTCACCCCGCCGATAACGAGTTTTTTGCCTTTTTCAAGTCTGTGTATATCCCATCCTGAACCCGTTCTGAACATTTTACCTCCCCTTAAGATCTTCTCTGTAAGTGATTTTTATGTTGGTCCTGTCACCGTCCGTCACGGCAACTTCTCCGCCATAAGCCATGAACAACTGTGAGTCGTCAGTATAGTTTTCTTCACCTGCCTCACGTGCTTTAAGATGTGCATCAAATATGTCCGGAAATGCAAATACCTGCGGTGTCTGCACAGACCTGAGACTTTGTCTGTCAGCCGTTCCCGTAATCATCTTCCCGTCAGTAAACACAACGGTATCGGTCACAGGCAGTGAAGGAACACAGGCACCGGAATCGGATGCTTTTTCAAGACAACGTTTTATTAAATCCCTGCTGACAAAAGGTCTTGCTCCGTCATGTATGCTGACAAACTCAATATCAAGTTCTTTCCGATGTCTGTGAAGTTCTGAAAGGGCATTGCACACGGAAATCTGTCTTGTTCTTCCTCCGCATACGGTAAAAAGCGGGATCTTACATTCACTGCACAGGTTTTCAAGAGCCTCAACTGTTTCCCGTTCACAGCCCTCTGCATAAGTCACGGCAACTGCACACAGACCGTCAACCTCCGTGAAAGGCTTTAACGCCCTGTACAGCACAGCATGACCGCCCAAAGTGAAAAATTCTTTTTTGAAGTGAGGATTATCACCGGAATTTCCGTTGAATCGCAGAGAAGCTCCCGCAGCTGTAATTACAACAGCATGGCGCACAACTTACTTCTCCAGCCGTGTGAAAATCTCTTTTTCAATTTCATCGGGATCTTTTTCAAGAGAAAAAGCACACTCATCAATCAGAAGTCTCAAAGCATTATCGTAAAGTTTGCGCTCCTGCACGGGAAGCTCCTTAACCTTACTTCTGTGGTAAAGTCCCTGAACCACTTTTGAAATTGAACATATTGAGCCTTCTTTTACAAGGTCTACATTCATCTGATACCTTGTCTTCCAGTCAACATTCACCGGTTCATATTTGCTGGAAATTGAATTGAGAGCCTTCCTTGCCTCCTGTGCTGAAACAAGCCCCCTCAACCCTACTGATCCGGTTTTTTCCACCGGGATACTCACCGTAAGATCTGAAATATCAATGTAAATCACGTAAAACGTTACGGATTTTCCGTTCACGACACGTTCCTTCACATCTTTGATCGTACCAACACCCTGAAGGGGATAAACTACATGCTCACCAATTTTGAATTCAGTCTGAGTATTCTTCGGCATGCTTTGATTATAGCACAGAAAAATATCAGAGCCAATTACCAAATTTTGCAATCGGCTCCGTGAATCGGCTCATTATTGAGTGTCATGCAGCAGGTTCAGCACGTTCCTGTACCGGTTCAACAGAAAACGGAAGGTACGGAAACGTACTCTTTACCTTGCATCAAAGTCATAGGTTTTCATCATATCTTCAATAAGGTCCCACGCATTATATACTGCAAAAAGACAGATTATGATTCCTGTTACTACCGGTCCCATATTGAGTGTTGTTCCGAGTGAAACTGCAGCAGTGGTAAGTGCATATTCGGCGGCGGGAATCTCATACAAACTCTTCAGCCAGTCCGTGAAACTTTTTTTCTCACCTCCGTCTCCGCCGTTACCGCCGTCAATTTCATAATGCTGGTAAATTGTCATGGCTGCAAGAGCTACCATACCGGCACCTATGGCAATGGCTGCTGCGGCACTTATCTTTCCCCAGAAAACCACATCGGGGATAATCATATAAACTATTCCGGCAACAAGGAGAACCACAGTACGCACAACAAGAACCTTAAGGTCTTCGTAAAACGCCTCTTTCTGTGATTCGGGCAAATCACGGGCAATGGCCCTGCCCATTTCCTCGTACTGCTTTTCAATTTCATCCGTCTTCACCTTGAGTTTCTGGTATTCCTCTGCGGTGAGAACACTTTTTGCAGACTGTAATACCTGAGATGTATCTTTGTCCGTGTTGCTCTGATTTACGGAATAACAGAAATCCACATAGTTGACCCCTCTTTCTTCACCCATGGTCAAGTCAACGATTCTGGCTCCGCGTCCGCCGGGAGAACGTGATGTTTCCTCATCAATCTGCTGCTGCAAATCCGCATCAAGATAAGGTTTCACATAATCCAGTTCCTCATCAATAATTCTGGAAACCGTTGACCTGACGCTTTTGTCCGTTGCAGCACTTTTGTATGTCGGAACAAAACCTGCATTACAACTCACAAAGGCAAAAAGCAGGACAACCGCAATCCAATAAACAATCCATTCTCTGACTGTTTTTGACATTTTTATACCTCCTTGCTCTGTGCAGGATTCAATACGAATCCTGCACAGAGTCTTATTCTGAAATTCTTGTATCCGGCAAGTTCTCCCCTGATTGCCGAGTAGGCATCTGAGAACACACCGGAGGGATCTCTTATCACAATCTGAGGTTCAAGATAAAACCGTTTGACTGAGTCTTTTTTCCCTATGAGGAAGGTCCATCCGGCAAAAACCTCGTTAAGTGAATAAAAAGTCTTTTCCAGTTGGGTTGACCCTCTGATAATGCCGAACTGTACCACGCTCATTCCCAGAAAAAGTCCGTGTGACATAGGGTAAAAGGCAAAACTCAAACCGATGTCATACATCCGTTCACCTGATGTAATCACCGCAGTTACGGGAAGACGTAACTGGAATGTATTGAATATTCTGCACCGTGCATCTGCGTGAATCTGATATGTATTGGTTCTTATAATCACATCCTGCAACAGACCAGCATCAAATGAGAGTGAAAATTCGGGAACCCGGGCAAACAAAAAAGACGACAGAAACAACACTGTCAGAATCAGTAAAACTTTTTTCATTTTTCTTCCTGTGCCACTTCATACAAAATCAGAGAACCTGCTTCTGTCATTACTGCAATATCTTTTCCGCTCAGGCAGATTGATTTGAGGTTTATTTTGGTTTCAATCTTGCCGATATTTACTATCTGTCCCCATATTGTGCTGTAGGAATAGACATTGCCCTCATAATCAATCGTATAAAAGTATTTTCCGTCAGATGAGACCGTAACATCCTGCATGGGGATATCCACACTCTCCGCTTCACTCCAGTTCAGACCGTATGTTCTGGTGAATCTTGAAAATCCGGTTGTACCGAACACGATTGCGTTGTCGGAATTTATCATACAGACCCTGAATGGTTTACCTTTGGAGAAAGACGGAAAAACGGGTGTTTCCTTGAGTATATATCCGTCAAATTCCGAGAAACCGACTGATGATGTACTGTCAACTACAAATCCGACCGCAGTACCGCTTCTGTCAAAATCTATCATGTCACTGTATGCCCCCATGTATGTCAGACCGAATTTGATCACTGAAGACGGTGAACTTTTTATTACAAACATATTCTGGGAATTTCTGTCTGCAGTAATTATTGAAACGGGTTCTTCTTCATCAGCTGTCACCTTTGCAAGCAGAATATCCGTATACGTTTTTGTGTGAAGCGGTGTTTCTTCCGTAACTCTTACCGGCTGATCCAAGAACACAACACGGGAAACGGCGTTGGAAGTTTTGTTTATTGACAACAGGTTCAGATTTTTACCGGCATCAACAACCGTGAATACTCGTGATGACTGAATTGAATTGACAGCAGTGGTATCTCCCAACCATGAAAATCCTTCAGTAACTCTGCCGCAGGTATTCAGCAGTATCATTTTTCCTGAAACCACCGTACAGATCTGCAGAACTCCGGCATC
>JAKSPF010000057.1 GCA_024405065.1 Sphaerochaetaceae bacterium
CGGAGTTGGACAAAACCGGAGCTTTCGGGCTGCTTAAAGCGTTCAAACCTTATGATGTTCACGAGGTTTCTGCTTCAAGGATACGCTCGTGCACTATCTGTGAGGGCGGGAGTCTTCTTTTCAATTATGCTTCACTGCCGGTGGATGATATGATAATTGATACTCTGCAGGATCTTGCCGATGAACAACAGGTGATTGACAAGTATCGTGCACTTCTTTCCGGTGAGGTGATGAACACCGGAGAAAAGAGAATGGTTCTTCATCATCTTACAAGAGGTGCGGTGACTGACAATGTTCCTGAAGATAAAAAAAATTTCTATCTCCGCGAACTTGAAAAGATAAAGCTGTTTTCAGAAGACGTAAGAAACGGTCTTGTCAGGGGCAGTACGGGTAAAAAATTTGAACATGTGGTTCAGATCGGGATTGGCGGAAGTGATTTGGGACCTCGTGCTCTGTGCTACGCTCTGAATCTTCTTAATGTGCCTAAGCTTGATGCTCGTTTTATCAGTAATGTTGACCCGGACGATGCCTGTGCCGTGCTTGACGGTCTTGATCTTGAGAGGACTCTTTTTATTCTTGTTTCAAAAAGCGGTACTACTCAGGAAACACTTGCAAACAGAGATCTAGTTTTCAGCGTGATGAAACAAAAGGGAATCACCGAACCGCAGAAACATACCGTGGCGGTGACTTCCGATACAAGTCCGCTTGCGTCTGTTCCGGGGATACTCAAAGTTTTTTTCATGGATGATTACATAGGCGGAAGATACTCGTCAACATCTGCAGTGGGAGGGGTAATTCTCTCACTTACATACGGTTTTGACGTGTTCAATGAGCTTTTGGAAGGGGCTCACAGTGAGGATTTGAAGGCTCTTGAACCCGATTTGAGAAAAAACGGTATTCTGATGGATGCAATGGCAGGTGTGTATCTGAGAAATGTGCTTAACTGTCCGTACAGTGCAATTCTGCCGTACAGTCAGGCTTTGAACAGACTTCCGGCACATTTTCAGCAGCTTGATATGGAAAGCAACGGAAAGCATGTGAACAGGGACGGTTCTTTCATAAAGTACAAGACGGGTCCGGTGATTTTCGGCGAACCGGGTACAAACGGACAGCACAGTTTTTATCAGCTTCTTCACCAAGGCAGTGATATTGTTCCCATGCAGTTCATCGGTTTCAGGGAAAAACAAGGTGATTTGGACTGTGAGATTGAAGGGGCAACAAGCCATTCAAAACTCAATGCAAATCTTACTGCTCAGATTGTGGCTTTTGCACAGGGAAAAAAATGTCCGGAAAATCCGAATAAGGATTTTGAAGGCGGAAGATACAGTTCTCTTCTTGTGGCAGACAGGCTGTCTCCGTTTACGCTCGGGGCAATTTTGTCTCATTTTGAAAATAAGGTAATGTTTCAGGGGTTTGTGTGGAATATCAACAGTTTTGATCAGGAAGGTGTGCAACTTGGCAAGGTTCTTGCCAAAAAGGTTCTTGCCGGATGTGAAGGGGATGAAAACCTGAAAGCATACGCTGAGATTTTAGGAATATAACGGTTCCGGTTCGTCCGGTAAACAGGAGGAAAGATATGGTGTGGATTATTGTAGGAGCAGTTGTTGTTATTCTGATTGCTTTTTTTGTGTCTGTTTACAACAAGTTTGTGTCTCTTAAAAATCAGGGAGAAGAAGCCTATGCACAGATAGATGCGCATTTGAAACAGCGCTATGACCTTGTTCCCAACCTTGTTGAGACAGTGAAGGGTTACGCTGCGCATGAGTCAAAAACTCTTGAAGCTGTGATTATGGCAAGAAACAAAGCTGTAAGTGCAGAGGGCATTGAAGCAAAGGATAAAGCAGACAAGGCCTTTGAGGGTACTCTTAAAAGTATTTTTGCTCTTGCCGAAGCATATCCTGATCTGAAGGCAAATTCAAATTTTGTACAACTTCAGGGTGAGCTGTCAAAACTTGAAGGTGAAATTCTTCAGGCGAGAAAGTACTACAACGGTGTTGTAAAGACGTTCAATACTTCAATACAGACATTTCCCAACTCTGTTGTTGCGGGTATATTCGGCGGTAAGTTTACAAAAATGACTTATCTTGAGGTTGCCGAGTCTGAAAGACAGAATGTAAAGGTGAGTTTCTGATTTGAAACGTTTATTTTCTGTTCTTTTTCTTGTGCTGGTTTGTTCCGTTCTGTTTGCTGCATCTTACGTTGTTGATGCCTATGACATAAATGTTGATGTGGGTAAAAATGCGGTTCATTCGGTAAGGGAGAGCATTGCTCTTGATTATACAAGTCAGTCTCACGGTTTTTTCAGATATATTCCGTGCAGATACGGCAGTGTTCTTCACGCTCTTGTGAAGGACTTCAAGTGTACGGGTGACAGATTTGAACTTTCACGTGAAAACGGTTATGTGATTGCTAAAGTCGGAGATGCGGACACATTGCATTACGGAAAGAAAGACTATTCTCTTTCTTATCTGTACGATATGGGAGCTGACAGAAATGACGGTTATGACGAGTTTTATTTCAATCTTCTGAGCGGAGATTTTGACTCTCCTGTGGGAATATTTACCTATACCGTGAATGTTCCGTGCAGAGCATCTGATGTCAAAATTTGGGTTACTGCAGGTCAGTACGGCTCAACGGATCTGTATGACTACGACATTACCGAGACTCCAAACGGCATTACCGTTTCCGGTGGATTTTCAGGTTTAAGACGGGGTGATGCCGTTACAATCAGACTTCAGTTTGCTGATGGTTGGTATGAGGGGGCCCGTCAGCCGTGGGACTTCAGACATACTTGGAAAATCATAAATTACGTATTCAGTATTGTTGCTGCATTTCTTGCTTTTGCAGTGTGGAAAAAATACGGACATGACAGGATTCCTGTAATTATTGCAAGATTTACACCTCCGGAAAATTTCTCACCTGCACTGGTGGGCTATCTTTTTGACGGTCACATGGGAAGTAGAGATGTCACGTCAATGATTTTCTACTGGGCAGATAAAGGTCTGCTGAAAATAGAAGAGAAAAAAAAAGGAAAGTTCAGCTTTACAAAACTGAAGAACATTGATGACAGTGCAGAGGATTATGAGAAAACTCTTTACAACGGATTTTTCAGAGGTGTTCCTGCAGGTGAGACGGCTACCCTTGAAGAAATACGTGACAACGGTTTTCCTGAGACAGTTGCAAAGGCTTCTTCTTTTGCGAGGAAGTATTTTTCAGGTGATAAAAGGATAAAAGACAACAAAAGCTCTTCTCTCAAGGGGTTGTTTTCCTTTGTTGCCGTTCTTCCGCTTATAACTCTGTTCCTCTCTCATGTTCTTTATGAGTTTTCAAGCGGTCTCGGCGTTCTGCTTCTGATTCCGGTTGTTCCCTTTATATTGGTTGGACTTGCATTTTTCAATGCGCTTTTCAGAAAGTGGTACGTCAGAAAGAGCAATGTTCCGATGATCATTGTATGTTGTATCTGGTTGCTTGCAGGCATTGCGGCATTCATTACGGTATATCGTTTTGAAAGCCCTGCCTACGAACCTGTTCCGGTTGTTTTAAGTGTGATGAGTTCTTTTGTCATTATGCTGTTTGCGTCAATCACGGACAGAAGAAGTGATTACGGTAACACGGTTTTTGAACAGATTTTAGGCTACCGTCAGTTCATAGATATGGTTTCAATGTCCGAACTTTCAGTGATGATAGATGAAGACCCGAGACTTTACTATCACGTATTGAGTTACGCAATAGCTCTCAAACTTGAGACAAAATGGGCAAAGAAATTTGATTCGGTAACTGTTCCGCCACCTGACTGGTATTCCGGAATTGACCCTGTAGGTCCGATTTTCTATGCTTCAATGATAGGCAGAATGCAGGGTGCGGTTGCTGTTGCAACTTCAGTGCCGGAGACTCACGGCGGTCCCGGAGCGAGACCGTTCAGTGCAGGAGGAGGATTCAATTCCGGCGGTTTTGCAGGCGGCGGATTCGGCGGAGGTGGAATGCGTGCATGGTGATTTGTACGGTGTCATTCTGACAATTGCTCTCATAGGTACTTGTGCAGGTGTTTCACTTTTGTTCAAAGGTGAGGTAAGACGCAAAATTGTTCACATAGGCGTGAGCAATTTTGCATTTATTTATCTTTATGTGTTTGAGTCGGATACCTGTCCGTTGATTTGGTTGTGTATTTTTGTACTCATAAACTATGTTGTTGCAAGAAAAGAGGGCAGTACAAGGTACGGGACGGTGCTTTTTCCGTTTTCCATCATAATTCTGATTATTTCAAAAATGCTCGGCTTGGGTTCTGCCCGTGATGTTGCTGTTGCAACGCTTGCAATGGGTTGGGGTGACGGATTTGCCGCTCTTGCCGGAATCCGTTTCGGGAAGACAAAGATGCCCATGTGCCGTAAAAAGACGGTTACGGGGAGTGCGGTTGTATTTTTTTCTGTAATATTGTGTACCGTTTGTGTGGGTGGAAAGTCTCTTTTATCTGCACTTGCTGCTGCAATTGCCGCAGTAATTGCGGAGGCATATACTCCGTATGGTCTTGATAACGTCACGGTACCTGTTGCAGTGTTTCTCTGTTGTGCACTTATATGATTGTCTCAAAACTTGATGACATTCTTTTTACTCTGAAATGGCCGTTGCCGATTGCGGTTATTGTTTTTTTTATGGCGCTTTTTGCGTTTGTTGCGTTTAAAAGAAATCACCTTTCTGTTTCCGGAAGTCTGGCAGCTTTTGTATCAGGGGTTGTGATTCTTTACTGTATGCGTTTTGAAGGCTTTTTTATTTTTTTCTGGTTTTATGTGTCATCAAATGTAATCGGCAAAATATCAAGAAAAAGGCGCAAAGCAGATGCTGAAAAGAATTTTGAGAAAAAGGGTTCAAGGCGTGATTGGGTACAGGTTTTTGCCAACGGATTCATGGCTGTTCTGTGTTCGCTTCTGTATTTCAATACCGGTTCTGTCACTGCTGTTTTGATGTTTTGTGCTTCTGTTGCGGAAGCTGCGTCAGATACATGGGCAGGAGAGATAGGAAGGTTGAGTAAGAGCGTTCCTGTTTCAATAAGGACCTTCAGACAGGTTCCGCGAGGAATGTCCGGAGGGATAACGGCGCTTGGCATAGCGGGAGGGTTTGTTGCCTCTCTGGTGATTGCTTTTTTCTTTGTAATTTTTTTTCCGGTAAAGCGTGCTTTTCTGTATGCCGTGCCGGTGCTTGTTTCCGGTTTTGCAGGATGTCTTGCGGATTCGTGGCTTGGAGCAACCTGTCAGGCTCTTTATGTAAACTCAAAAGGGGAACTCACGGAACGTGAAAATGATGATGACGGAACTGAAAACCGTCTTATCCGCGGTATCAGGTGGCTTAACAATGACATTGTGAATCTTGTATCAAACGTATTTGCCTGTGTTTTGTCTGCAGGATTGTCTGCTGTAATAGGCAGATGTTGAGTGTGTTTGACTAACTGCGGATTTGTCTGTATTTTATATTTTGACTCCGCAAGTTGCGGAATTTTGAATGCTACGTAGAGAAACTTGCAAAATAACCTTCAGGTAGTCTGATTTTTTCAAGGAGTACCTGAAAATCGGCAGGTTTTTAAGTTTCTCTATAAAAAAGAGGATATGAAAATGGCAAAACAGCTTCAGTTCAGTGAAGAAGCAAGAAAATCTCTTGTTTCAGGTGTTGAACAGATTGCCAAGGCTGTGATGACAACCTTGGGACCTAAGGGAAGAACCGTTCTTCTTGATAAGAAGTACGGTGCTCCGATGATTACAAAAGACGGTGTTACGGTTGCACGTGAGGTTGAACTTGAGGATCCGTTTGAAAACATGGGCGCACAGCTTGTGAAAGAAGTTGCATCCAAGACAAATGATGTTGCAGGCGACGGAACAACAACAGCAACTGTTCTTGCTTGGGCGATTACGAAGGAAGGAATGAAAAGTGTTGCTTCCGGTGTTAATCCTATGGGTATCAGACGTGGCATTGACAAGGCTGTCGGTGATGCTGTTCAGATTCTCAAAAAAGAGGCAAAGGCTGTTCATGACAAAGAGGAAATCATGCAGGTTGCAACCATTTCTTCAAACAGTGACAGTGCAATAGGTGAGGAAATTGCCAATGCAATGGAAAAGGTCGGAATGGACGGAGTTATAACCATTGAGGAGTCAAAGAACATTGAAACCACAACAGACTTTGTGGAAGGTATGCAGTTTGACCGCGGTTATATTTCTGCTTATTTTGCCAACAATCGGGAGAGCATGACAGCTCTGCTTGAAGATCCGTATATTCTTATCTACGACAAAAAAATTTCTTCCATGAAGGAGCTTCTTCCTGTTCTTGAAAAGGTTGTTCAGACTTCAAAGCCGATTCTTATCATTGCTGAGGATGTTGACGGTGAGGCTCTCACAACGCTTGTTGTGAACTCTCTCAGAGGTACTCTCAACGTATGTGCAATTAAGGCTCCCGGATTCGGTGACAGAAGAAAAGCCATGCTTGAGGATATTGCAATTCTCACGGGAGGTCAGGTGATTTCCGAAGAACTCGGAATGAAGCTTGAAAATGCGGAGCTTACACAGCTTGGACGTGCAAAGAGCGTGAAGGTTGAAAAAGAGAATACCACGATAATCAACGGAAAGGGTAAGGCTTCCGACATTAAGGACAGAATCGGTCAGATAAAGAAGCAGATTTCCGAGACAACAAGTGACTATGACAAGGAGAAGCTTCAGGAACGCCTTGCAAAACTTGCAGGTGGTGTTGCGGTAATCAACGTAGGTGCTGCAACTGAGGTTGAACTCAAAGAGAGAAAGCACAGAGTTGAAGATGCTGTGAATGCCACACGTGCTGCAATAGAGGAGGGCGTGATACCCGGAGGCGGTGTTGCTCTTGCTCAGGCAGCAAAGAAGATGGAAGATACAAATCTTTCCAAACTCACGGAAGAAGAGAAAATCGGTTACAGAATTGTTCGCAGAGCCCTTGAGGAGCCTATGCGTCAGATAGCGGAAAACGCAGGCGAGGACGGTGCAATCATTGCAGACAAGTGCAAGAACAGTGAAAAAGGATTCGGTTATGATGCAAACGGAGACAGATGGGTCAACATGGTTTCTGCAGGTATTATAGACCCTGTCAAAGTTACCAGAAGCGCGCTTCAGAATGCTGCGAGCATTGCTTCTCTGATTCTTACTTCAGAGTGTGCAATCACAGACATTCCTGCTCCGGAACCTGCGGCTCCTGCTGCACCTGCCGGCGGTATGGGAATGGGCTACTGATAACAGTTCGTCAATCGGTACTTGCTGAATGAAAGAGGCTGTGGCTTATCCGGAATTCCGACCGAGCCGCAGCCTTCATTTTTTATTGAAAACGTACAAGAGTACTTGGAAATAATTGTATCTTTTGTTTATAATGATTCACGGAACGGGGCTGTAGCTCACCTGGCTAGAGCGACTGAATGGCATTCAGTAGGTAGTGGGT
>JAKSPF010000058.1 GCA_024405065.1 Sphaerochaetaceae bacterium
CCCGCAACAGTCCGCTGTATGGTTTCCATCTGTGCTATATCCTTGTCAATCTGAATTCTGACTTCTTTCAGCCCTGCAAATTTTTTTATCGGTCTGATGTACGCATAAACTTCAATAATCATAAGTTCACCGTAAATCTGTTCGTTGAAATCAAGAATCAGCGTTTCACATGAGGGAATCGGTGTGTTGTCTCCTGACGGACGGAGACCTATATTGGTTATACCTTTGAATATCCGTTCTCCAAGCCGGACAACAGATGCATAAACACCGTATTCGGGCCAGAGCCGGTTCGGTGCAATATATTGATTTGCGGTGGGCATTCCGTATTTCATGCCCAAACCTCTGCCGTGTATTACAGGTCCTGCAATTACATAACTGCCTCCGAGCAGTTTTATGGCTTCCTTCACATTATTTTGAAGTGAGGTTCGTATTATTTCCGAGGTGATTGTTTCCGTTCCGTTTTTTACCGGGGGAATAACCTTTACATTTATTCCGTATTTTTCACAGACAGATTCAAGCTCACCGAGTCTGTAATGATTTTCACCGGCAATTACCGTCTTCGTCTGCAAAGTGTCAACAAGATACTTTTTCACAAAGGTCTCACATCCCGTATTTTCAAACATATCGGCAGATATACTTACCATATTTTCAATACCGAGACCGTTCAACACATGTTCTTTTTCCGTTTCGGTGTAGATTACGTCACGGCGACTGTCAACAAAACTTATAAGCACGGATTTCTGAAATGATGCAAGTTCTTCAATGACGGCTCTGTGACCAATGTGCATTCCGTCAAATTTTCCGAGTGCAACGGTTGCGTTTTTTACGGGTATGTTGAAATCCGAATAATGTCTCATAGTATTTTTGATTTTTTCCTTTGCAGGAAGAAAACAGTAATTCCGACGGTATAAATTACAAATGTGAATATGGCAACTGCACCGGTGACATTGCCTACAAGATAGCAGACAGCAAGAATTGCTATTGTAAACAACGGGGAAAAATCACCGAACGGAGCACGGTAGCTGCCCTCAGGAAGTTTTGTTTTTTTTCTGGCAACTATCAGTGAAACGCAGGTTATTGTCATTGAAACTACGTTCAAAAGGGCTCCGAGATTTACAAGAATACTTGCAATGTCCGGTTTCAGAGAAAGAATTACGGCAATCAATGAGCAGATTACAGCAGAAAAAGAGGGAACGCCGTTTCTGTTTGTCTGCGCAAATTTTTCCGGCAGATAACCGGAAGCGGAAACGGCCTGCATTGCACGTGCATTGAGTGCTGTGAGAACGAGCATTGTGGTGATGAGTGCAAGGACTGCCGCAATTGCAATCAGTTTTGCAAGAGCGGGATAGGAAGTAAGACCGTCATTGAGGATTGAACCGAACTGCGGAGCAAATTGAAGAAACGGAAGTTGTACCAGAATATCGTGATTGCATGTTCCTATCGTAGCAATCAGCATCAGAAGATAAAGAACAGTAACCGCTGCAATACCGACAAAAAGTGACATGGGGATTGTTTTTTCCGGTTGTTTGACTTCATCCGCCATGAAAGAGATTGCAACACATGAGCCGAAGGCAACGGCAGCGATGGGAATTGCCTTGAACATTCCGGCAACTCCCATTCCGGTTGAAAAAAAATCATGAAAGTATACGGCAGTGAATGCCGGTGTTCCGTCAGGTCTCTTACCGAAAAAAGCAAAACCTGCAAAGATAAGCATTGAAAGGGTCAGAATTGCAACCAAGACGTTATTGAGTCTTCCTGCATCTGAAATCTTCATAAGATTGAGTATGAGACAGAATACAATGCCGATAACAGCAAGAAGCACAGTCCACGTGATGTCAATGTGAAAAAGGGGCGTGGTGAAAAAAGGCTCGGGTGAGAGTCCGAAACCGTTGCCGGTGAAATTTCCTATTGCAGTTGCTGAAAAAGCAATTGCCGTTATGTTTGAAACAATATAACCCCACGCTGATACAAAAGCCCAAAAATCACCGTTTCTGTCATTAAGTGCTTTTTTCGGAAAGATGAATATCCCGCCGGAATGGGGAAAACGCAACGCAAGTTCGCAGACCTGCATCCCGTAAAGTGCAAGAACAAATGCCGCTACAGTCCAACTTATTATTGATGCAGGTCCGGCATAAAAAATCGTCTGTCCTGAAAGACTGAAAATTGCCGAGCCGATGCACCCTCCTACTATGATGCCGGTGCAGGCAGAAAGACCGAGTCCGTCATTTTTGTTTCTGTCTGCAGTGCAGCACTTTTTTCCCATAGGTGAACCTCTGAAACTTACAAAAAGGGTATCACAATAAAAAGTTTTATAAAACAGTTACAGAAGCTTTGTTTTTTAAATTTTCCTTTTTTTCGGAAATACTGCACCGGGTGTGTTTTTTCTTTGCAAGAGAGAGCGCACATAAGGACAGTGCTGAGCACAACATTACTGCAAAACCCGTGATTCCTGCTGCCGGAATGAGAGAACATCTTTCAAACAAAGTGTACATTGCCATGTAAACCGCGTCATTTGCTTTTATTACAAAACCGATTTGTCCCGCAAAGAGCAAAATAAAACCCGATATCATTGAAAGGGCGGCAAACAGTCCGGCTACAGGCCCTGCAATTATGGCAGAGGGAAACCATTTGTTCTGCAGTATCATCTGAATCGGAGCATTCAGAATCAGAACGGAAACAGATGAAGCAATGACAGCAGCGGGTTTTGCAGGGATGAGGCTATGAAAGAGAGCTGAGAGGTACGGTGAAAGCATAACAAGAGCAATTACGGATACATACGCATATATACATCCTATGTTTACCATGTGATGGGGAAAAAGAATCATTTGGATGAAAAAGGATACTAACAGTCTCTCTTCAACAGGAAGAAAGCACAGAATATTCATGAGAGCGGCTCTGACAAGAGAGGGACGCGGACCTGCGGCAAAACAGAATACACTTACCGCTGCGAGTGAAAGAAAATATCTGAGTTTTTTCTTTTTTATCTTTCCGAACATAGCGGTAATCACGTTGAGGTGCATTCCTGACAGTGCAAGTACATGAATGCAACCGCAATTTACTGCAAGTTCATTGATGGCAGGCATTCTGTCATCAGCCCTGCCCAGAATCAGAAGAATACTGAGCATTTGTGATTCACTGTTTGAATCAAAACGTTCCTGTATTCTTTTTATGATATATTCTCTTATCCTGCATATCACGTTTCTTTCCGTGACCTGAAGACTGCTGAAATAAAACAGATTACCGGAGAATTTTCCGTAAAATCTGATTTTTGTACCGGCGGACATCACTGACCTGTCTTTTCCGGTCACAGTTACAACTCCCGATGCAGAAAATCTGTTACCGTAGGAGTTCTCAATTCCGGATAACCGTAATGTGAACAATGTTGAACCCTTTGCCGAAAAAGAAGAATCGTAAGCCAGCGTTCCCTCTATGTATTTCACAGTCTTCATATCTGCCGGTATCTGTATCTCCATCCTGCTTTCAATTACGCGCATACTTTGAAGCGATATACAGAAAAGCATAAAAAGAATACAGATGTACCTTGCCTTGAAAGAAAAGCCGCCGGGTGCGGCAAGGATAAACACTGTCAGAATTGCCGGAACCAGCACAGATAGCTGAAAACACCCGACGGCAGGAACAATGACCGGTATGAAAAGCATAGCAACGGTAAGGGAATAAACAACATTTGAAACAGGTTGCAGCCTTTCATCCATACACATATATAAACTACAAAAATTTCCGTTTTTCTTCAGAAAAATGGCGATTTTTTAAAAAATTTTGAAAAATTTTAAATAAAAATGAAAAATTTTGCGTTTATTAGTAAGCGGAGGAATGAAAATGAGAAGGATTTTATCTTTTTTGATTGTCTTTGCTGCAGTGTTGTTTCTGTGTGTTCTGATGTGCGGATGTCCTCAGAAAGAGTCTGGGGATGCCGATACCGACCTTGTAATTGCATCATGGAATGTTCAGAATATTTTTGATGCAGTGGAAAACGGTACCGAGTACAGTGAGTTTCTTCCGTCATCCGGTTGGAATGAGAAGATGTATGCTGCAAGGGTTTCAAACGCCGTAACCGTACTCGGTTATGACAGGCTTGCTGATGCCGATATTATTGTGCTCAACGAGGTTGAAAACGATAAGGTGGTTGAAGACATCCTCAATTCGCCCGTGATGAAAAAGAGGAACCTTTCATGGTATGTGACTGCAGGCGAACCGGGAGCTGCCATAAAAACCGCGGTGATAAGCCGTATGCCGATAAAAAGCGTCAGAATCCACTCGGTTGACGGTGCACGTCCTGTTTTGCAGGCGGAATTTGAGACTGCAGGTGAAAGACTGTTTGTTCTTGCGGTTCACGCAAAATCCCGTCTGGAAGGAATTGAGCAGACAGCACCGGTTCGCCTTGAAACGGGAAAAGTCCTGAAAACCGTAGCTGCCTCGTTGGAAAGAGATTTCTCCGGATGTCTTGTGGTGATTGCCGGAGATTTCAATGAAGATTATCGTGACACCAACATGATGTGCGATACCCGTACCTCTGCCGGCAAAAGCACGAATGTTCCGCTGCTTCTCACCGACAGACCGGCATACGGATTTTGGTATTGTATGTGGGTTGACGGAAAAAAGAGTCTGTGGCCGGAAGGTTCTTACAATTACGGCGGACAGTGGTTTTGTTTTGACAACATACTTATATCCGGTGCAGGAGGAAACAAAAGCGGCTGGGAACTTGAAGATGCCGGTGTTGTGACGACGGGGATAATAAGAAGTTCCGACAACAAGCCTGAAGCCTACAATCGCCAAAAGCTTTCCGGAGTTTCAGATCACCTGCCCGTGTGGGTTTCTTTCAGTCTTAATCCGGGAGTTGTTTAAGTAAGTTCGGACAATCTATGTTTCCGCTGATAATTACATAACAGCGGAAACATGGTTGTATCCCGGCGGATTGTTTATTGATTAACTGCAGGAAATTATAGTAGATTATCTCTCCGACTTCTGAGGAACTTACAATACTGTGCTTTGTGAAAGAGAGCCAATTGCAAAATTTCCTCTTTTGATTAAAATAACGGAGACAAGTACTTATGGGTAATACGTTTTTCTTCCGGTGGGAAATATCGGTAATTGAATTTCTGCAAAGTCATTTTGTAATAAGCAACACAATGTCACAGCTTCTTGCGTTTCTCGGAAATGAAGCGGTAATGATTCTGTTCTTCGGACTGTTTTATTGGAGCCTTGATAAAGAAGCCGGCAAGAGAATCGGAGCCGGTATGTTCATAGGAATACTGTTTCCGTCAATTGTCAAAAATATTGTAATGCGTCGCCGTCCTTACATGGACAACGGAAACATCTTCTGTAAAGTGGAGGCAGTAAAAGGTGATTTGAACGATCCTCTTGTTCAGGGATTTTCTTTCCCGAGTATGCATGCATCAGACAGTATCATTTCATTCGGAAGACTTACTGAACAAAAAAACGGATTTCTTAAATTAATCGGAGTTCTTCTGCCGCTGATAATAGGTATTTCACGCCTTTACCTTGGCGTGCATTACCCTACCGATGTACTTGCAGGATGGGTAATCGGTATAGTTTCCGTAACACTCGGAAACATTCTCTATGACAGAATTGCAGACAAAAAAACTGTTTTTTCACTTATATTGATTGCGGGCCTGCCGGGTTGGTTTTTCAGTAAAAGCAATGACTTTTTTTCTTCTTACGGCATTGTACTCGGTCTTTCACTCGGATTCCTGTTTGAAAAAAAACATGTCGGATTCAGCAATACAAAAAACATTATCCGTATTGTTTTGAGACCTGTTTTGGGACTTTTGGTATTTTCACTGCTTCAGATATTGCTGAAGATCTGCGTACCTGAATCACTCGCTGCAGGTAAATTTGCAACACATATAATCAGAACCCTGCGTTATTCACTTTCAGCGTTTGTTACAGCAGGTATATACCCTATGATGTTTTCCGTCACAGACAAATTGTTTTACCGAAGGGAACCTTCAAAACCGCTTCATAAATCCTGAATTTTGCTCTTTGATGCCTTGTATCTTGCTCTCTGATTCTGCTTTGCAATGTTTTTTGCCTTTGCACCGACTTTCTTTGCAATGGGCTTTGCCTTTGCCTTACCGCCGGTACGTTTGGGTGATTTTTTTTTGTTTTCAGAATCATGTATGATTTTTTCAGAGACGGAAGTAGCGCTGTGAACCTTTGCATTCTGACCGAGACTGTGATTGCTGGTACTGCGTTCACGCTCTCTCAGATTTATCTCTACGGGAATATCGGCAAATCCCAAATCACGTCTGATGCAGTTTTTCAGATATTGGACATACAACTGCGGAAAATCCTTTTTTCTGTTGATGAAAAACAGAAATTTCACAGGTGACACGGATATTTGGGTACCGTAATAAACTTTGTAATGCCCTTCAGAGCCACGCGGAGGCTGATATGCCTCAGACCACATCGTAAGTGAAGTATTCAACGTTGCGGTATCAATACGTCTCTGAAGCTGTCTGTTCACTTTAAGCACCGTATCAAGCAATTTTGTGATGTTTTTTGCTTTCTTTGCACTGATAAATTCAAGCGGTGCAAAATTCAGTACGGGAAACAGAAACCTCACCCTGTCTTCAAGCGCACGGAGTTCATTTGACAGACCTTTCAGAAGGTCAATCTTGTTAAGAACAAGAACTACTCCTTTTCCTCTTCTCACAATGAGATTTGCTATCTTCTTATCCTGTTCTGCAAGACCTTCAACGCTGTCAATGACAAGCAAAACGACATCTGCCTCATCAATGGTTTTTATAGCACGGTTCACGGAGTAATATTCAACATCCTCCTCCACCTTTGCCTTGCGTCTTATTCCTGCGGTATCAAGAATTGTAAAATCTGTTCCTTTATATGAAAAACCGCCCTTTACCACATCACGTGTTGTTCCGGCAACAGGCGACACAATTGATACATCTTCTCCCGTCAGAAGATTTGTCAGCGTACTTTTACCGGTATTGGGTTTGCCGAGCACGGCAAGTTTCAGTGTTCCTGCTGAAGAATCTTCCGGCTCGTCCGCATATCCGGATTCATCGTCCAGACCGAGCATACCGAGCAACGTTTCCTCAAGGCCGTCAATACCGAGTCCGTGAGCAGAACTTATACCGACAACACGCTGATAGCCGTACGAAAAAAAGTTCCAGATAAGATCTTCACGGGTTACATCATCAATCTTATTCACCGCAAGAACAACCTTGTCTGTATATGGTCTGAGTCTTTTTATCAGCATCTGGTCTTCAGGAGTAACGGTTGTACAATCCATAAGAAAAATCACCGCATCCGAAACTTCAAGAAGTCCGAGACTTTTTTCCGACACCTGACCGTCAAGTCCTTGAAGGTCAAGTTTGACTCCGCCGCTGTCAGTGAGATTCACCGCATGACCGCCGAGTATCCATTT
>JAKSPF010000059.1 GCA_024405065.1 Sphaerochaetaceae bacterium
ATATAAAAAACGCTTATTTGCTGTTGCTCCATCTGTTTTAGATAATATTAACTGTGACGGGAATGTTGTTCTTATAAAAGATTTTAATGCTAAGCCTTTATATTCTATTGATGACATTTTATAAAAACAAATGTCGGTTTTTGTCTGTGAATCATATATTGTGCTTTTTACGTATCTTTTCTCAGAATTGCCAGATATTCATCGTAGGCAAACACTCTGTTTCTGGATGCGTTTGTTGTTTCTCTCAGTATACTAAGTGTTATCAGTTTCTTCACTGCATTAGAGACTGCATTGTAACTAAGTTCAAGATACTCGGCTGTTTTACCGATATCTATTATCGGATACTGCTCTATATAATCAAACAACGTTCTTACAGCATCCTTTCCTCTCTTTGACTCCGGTAACAGCTGAATGTTTTTCTTATGAAGCTCTGAAAGTTTTTCAATTGTCTGTAACGCATCCTCAGCTGCTGCGGCCACTGCTTCCAAGAAGAACGCAACCCACTGTTCATAATTTCCGCTACGCCTTACTTCAGATATTCGGTCATAGTACTCAATCTGATTTTTCTTCAGGAAATAGGATATGTAGATAACCGGCTTACTCAGAATTTTCTGATTTATCAAATACAGCAAAATCATCAATCGTCCGATTCTTCCGTTTCCATCAAGGAACGGGTGTATCGTTTCAAACTGATAATGGATCAGTGCGATACGTATCAGCGGATCATACGTCTCTCCTTCATTGATGTATTTTTCCAGATCTGACATGGCACTTTCCATATCTTCTACATTTGGCGGGATATATCTTGCATCTTTCAGTGCACAGTTTGCAGAGCCGATCCAGTTCTGAGTTCTTCTGAACTCTCCGGGGTTCTTTTCCTGCCCACGCACTCCATTCATCAACTCTTGATGAGTCTCCTTTATGAGCCGATTACACAGCGGAAGGCTTTTCATTCTATCCAAAGCAAACGTTGCAGCTCTTACATAATTTACGACTTCCTCAACATTAAGGTTTTTGTTTGCGTCAATATTCGGATCCAGAACATCATCCAGTGTACATTGTGTTCCTTCTATCTGCGAGGATAGAAGTGCCTCTTTTCTTACATACATAGAAACGAACAGTTCCGTATTTGGGATAAGTTTTGAAGCCATCTCCAAACGAGCAAGTTCAGTATTTGCCTTCACAAGTTTTGCCAACATATCATTGTTTATTTCCAGTTCGGGCTTCGGAGGAAGAGCTGTTGGTCTGAACGACTCATACTCAGCTTCCCCGCTTAGGTTTTTTACATATTCTCCTGATCTATTCATCTTAACTCCGTCTTTACTGAAATAAGCATCTTTATTATGCTTCATTTATTTCATTAAATCAAATATTAACTGAAATAAGATGGTTTTAATCAGTCGTTTTATTTCACCATATCCTTATTTTACTGAAACAAAATCCACCGCCGGACTCATGGCTCTATCGCACAAGAATATTCAGGTTGACACGTTTTGTCCGTTTCGGTATGCTGACAACAGATTTTAAAACTTTGTTTTAAGGGATCGAGTTTTCGGTCCCTTTTTTGTAGAATTTTTGTATGTTGAAGAACGAGATAAAAGAGAACAGTCTGTTCGGAGAACTTTCCGGTATTGCCTCATCTTTCGGAATGGTTATTGTTGATGTAAACAAAACGGTACGTTCCGGAGGAGAGATTCATGTCTCAATAACGGTGATGAATATTGACGGTGATACGGGAATAGATGACTGTGAGAAATTTCACAGGGCGGTGTTGCCTTTGCTTGAACTTAAGATAGGCAGAGACGTGTTGTCAACTGAGGTTGAAACTCCGGGTCTTCAAAGAAATTTCAAGGACTTTTATGAATTTTCCGTTTTTACAGAACGCAGGTGCAGGCTTTACAGTCTGAACATGGAATCATGGATTCAAGGTGTCATTAACAAAGTTGAAAATGATATGGTTGAAATGACCGGATGTATCGTGGAAAACAGCGGTGAGAAATGTGACAGCATGAAGTTCGGTATTGATGATATTCAAAAAGCAAAACTTGATTGGAAATTTGAAGACCTGAAAAAAAATAAAAAAAATTTTACGGGAGATAGTAATGTCGGAATTAAAAGAAGCCATTGATTTGATGGTACATGAAAAGGGTATTTCTCAAGAGCTTGTGCTTGATACAATCAGACAGACCCTGCTTGCAACGTATAAGAACAAGTACAAGACGGATGAAAACGCAGTTGTAACATTTGCAGAAGATCTTTCATCAGTAGAGCTTGCATCAAAAAAGAAAGTGGTTTCTGATGAAGACTTTGAAGATGATGTTCTTGAAATTCCTCTTTCAGAAGCACTTGAGCTTTCTGAAGAGGCAGAAATAGGTGATGAACTTCTGATTTCCATTGATCCTAAAACTTTCAACAGAGGACAGGTTCAAACCGGAAAACAGAGGGCACAAAGCCAAATCAGAGAAATTCAGAAGGACGAGCTTCTCTCTGAGTTCAGAGGAAAAGTCGGTGAAATCATCAACGGTTATGTTCAGACAATCAGAGAAGAAGGTGACATGATGATTGATTTGGGTAAAACTTCCGGATATCTTCCCAAAAAGAACCAGAGCCCCAAAGAAGTTTATCAGAAAGGTGACAGGATAAGATGCTATGTTGAAAGCGTAAAACCGGATGAAAAAAATGACAAGAACATCAAGGTTCTTCTTTCAAGAGTCCATGAAGATTTCATAAAAAAACTTTTCTACATAAATGTTCCGGAACTTGTTGCAAAGAATCCCGGACTTGAAATAGTAAAAATCGTGCGCGAACCGGGTTACAGAACAAAAGTTGCCGTGTGGCCGAAAAAGAGTGATGTTGACGCCGTAGGTACCTGTGTAGGACTGAAGGGAACACGAATACAGACAATAATGAAAGAAATTGATGATGAGCGCATTGATGTTGTCAAGTGGGATCCTAATCCCCTTGAATATATAGCCAATGCTCTTTCTCCCGCCAAAGTTTCAAGGATTTTTGTTACTGACTACGATAAAAAATCCGCAGTTGCAATTGTTGAACCGTCCCAACTTTCCCTTGCAATAGGCAAGCAGGGTCTCAATGTCCGCCTTGTAAACCGAATGTGTGACTGGATGGTTGATGTCAAGACGCAGGAAGATTTTGAAAATATGCCGATGTTTGCAGAGGCAAGGGCTGCTGCAGATGCAGTATTTACCGATATTCCTCTTGATGTTGACAGTACAGAATATGCGTCTGAAGACGGTATTTCGCTTTCAGATTATCTTGATGCTGATCTTGCAAAACGTCTTGCCGGTCATGATATTCTTTATGTTGAAGATTTTATTGAATATTCAGAAGAAGATCTGAAGGCATTAGGGGACATTTCCGACGAAGAAATTGCCTATATAAATGAAACAATAAAGAAAAATGTTGATATAGTTGAAAATGAAGTTGAATCGGAAGACTCTGAGGATTTTGTTTGTCCGAACTGCGGTCATCCGATTCGTGTAGGTATGACAGAATGTCCGAACTGTCATGTAGGAATCAGTTTTGAAGAGGAGTGATGTTGCAGATGCCAGAAGATACAACAAAACCTAAGGCAACTCTCATAAAGCAGGTAAAACCGGTTGATGTTTCTCCACAGCCTCAGGCTGTGATTACTCAGTCTGCACCGGTGGAAAAAAAGAAAGTTGTAGTACTCAAGAAAAAACCTACTGTTGTTGTAAAGGCTCAGGAACAGGAAAAAGAAAGGGAAAAAAATGTTGTCCCGTCACAGAGGGAAAAGGCACCGGAAAAAAAGACTGATTCCGAGACCGAAAAAAAATCCGCAACAAAAACAACTGTGGAAAAAAACGGCGGAAAAAACATTTCACAGAAGGCTCCAGAACAGAGACCTGTTCATAAACCCTCAACTGTTGCTCAGTCCGTTACTGTTAAGAAAATAGTTAAAAAAATCACAGCTGCAAGTACAACGATAAACAACGGACCGATTATCATTTCCGGTGATAATCTGCCTCCTATGTTTTCCAAAAATGATATGAGACCTCAGGTCTCAAGACCTGTCGGTTCTGTCGGCGGTGTTTCATACGGACGTGACGGACAAAGGCTCAATCCGAGATTTCAGCCCAGAGGATCAAGACCTCAGGGGCAGAGGGGTCCGATTCAAGGGAGCTATACCCCGAAATCAAGCCAAGGCGGAGGACGAGGTTCTAATACCGGATTCAACAGAGGTCCGCAGGGTAATAGACCGGGTTTTCCGGGTAAATTTTCAGGACGTGGCGGTTTTCAGCCTGCAGAATCAATATCCGAAGGCAAAAACAAGCGGGTTTTTTCCAAAGATAAGGGCAGAGATCGCAGACATGAAATACAGGATGATGAATTTGAACTTAAACAGTTCGGGAAGAAAAAGTCTTCGGATCAGGCAGCCGTTGTATCAAAGAATATTGACATAATGGCTTCCATAACTGTCAGTGATCTTGCAAAAAAGATGAATATCAAAGCATCTGAAATCATTGCAAAATTGCTCAGTATGGGGCAGATGGTGAGTATCAATCAGGTAATTGACAGCGATACTGCCACAATTATCGCCGAGGAATACGGATGTCAGGTACATCTTATTGATCTGTACGAAGAAACCGTCATTGAAAGTGAGAAAGACAGTGCCGATTCTCTCAAACCGAGGGCTCCTATTGTTACTGTCATGGGGCATGTTGATCACGGAAAAACAAAGCTGCTTGATGCGATAAGACAGACCAATGTTGTTGAAGGTGAATTCGGAGGAATCACTCAGCATATCGGTGCATACAAGGTAAATATTCCCGGAAAGGGTGATGTTGTTTTCCTTGATACTCCGGGTCATGCGGCATTCACAATGATGAGGGCAAGAGGTGCTCAGCTTACCGATATTGTTGTTCTTGTTGTTGCTGCCAATGATGGAGTGATGCCTCAGACTCTTGAGGCCATTGACCACGCAAAAGCTGCAAAAGTTCCTATTGTTGTTGCAATAAACAAGATTGATCTTCCGGATGCCAAGCCGGAGAGAGTCAAACAGCAACTTTCCGAACGCGGACTGATGCCGGAAGAATGGGGCGGAGATACCATGTTCTGTGAAATTTCTGCAAAGCAGAAGATAGGAATAGACAATCTGCTTGAAACAATTTTGCTGCAGGCGGAGGTTATGGAACTGAAAGCAAATCCTGATTGCCGTGCTGAAGGTAAGATTCTTGAAGCAAGAATTGATCAGGGTAGGGGTACGGTGGCTTCAGTGATTGTACAAAGAGGTACATTGAAACAGGGAGACTATTATCTTGCGGGAATTTACTCCGGCAGGGTGAGGGCAATGTTTGACGATAAAGGTAAAAAAATAAAGTCTGCAGGTCCTTCAACCCCTGTTGAGGTAATCGGTCTTTCCGATGTTCCATCCGCAGGAGATCCGTTCCAAGTATGTGAAGATGAAAAACAGGCAAGACAGATAGGAGCAAAGAGACAGGAACTTGAAAGGCTCAATCAGGCAAGCAAGTTCAGAAAGGTTACTCTTGAAACTCTTAATGAAGCAATTAAAGAAGGTGAGGCGCAGGAACTCAATATTGTAATCAAGGGCGATGTTCAGGGTTCTGTTGAGGCTCTTCAGCTTGCTCTTGAAAAACTCAGTACGTCTGAAATAAGAGTGCATGTGATACGTGCGGCTGCGGGTGCAATAATTGAAGACGATATCAATCTTGCTTCGGCAAGTGAGAATCCTGCACTTGTGATAGGTTTCAATGTAAGACCAACACCTAAAGCACAGGCCCGTGCGGACGAGGAAAGAGTTGAGATAAGAAAGTACAACATCATATACAATGTTGTTGATGATGTGAAAGCTGCAATGGAAGGTATGCTTTCTCCTGAACGTTCTGAGATTGACGTCGGTACGGCTCAGGTACTGCAGGTATTCAAGATTCCCAAAATCGGTCTTATTGCAGGATGCAGGGTGAACAGCGGTTCCGTCAAGAGAAGCAATTTCCTCAGAATTTACAGAGATAATGTGCTTCTTTCCGACGAACTTCTCAAAATTGCGTCTCTGAAACATCTTAAAGATGATGTAAAGGAAGTAACCGAAGGCTTTGAATGCGGTATCGGTATTGAGGATTTCCAGAACATCAAAGAGGGGGATCTCATTGAATTTGTAGAAATCCGTGAGACTGCAAGAAAACTTGAGACTTCCGGAGAGTACATCTGATGAGTGACTATTCATGCGAAAGGCTCAACTCCCGAATTGCCGAGATTGTAAATACTCTCATTGCAAACGGTGAAATAAAAAATCCGGGGTTGAGCAGATTTGCAAGTGTCAATGATATTTACGTATCAAAAGACAAGGCTTATGCAAAGCTCTACGTTTGGTGCATTGATGAGAAGGCTCTTGAGTCCTCTGTTGCAGCGCTTCAGGCGGCTGCCGGATTCATTCAGTCCCGGCTCGGCAGTGTTCTTAAAACGAGGAATACTCCCAAGCTGACTTTTATTGCAGATGAAACGGAACGAAATGCCAGAAGAATAGATGAGCTTTTGGAATCAATCAATGAATCAAAATAACGCTGTAGTTCTTATTGATAAAGAATCGGGGGTTACTTCATTCAGGTGTCTTGGTACAGTTAAACATTGTATCAATAAAAAAACGGGTCATTGCGGTACTTTGGACAGATTTGCAACCGGTCTTATTATTGCATGTTGCGGAAAGTACACAAAAAAAGTTCCTCTTTTCATGGGTTTGGATAAAAAGTATGTTGCAACCATCCGATTGGGAATAGAAACGGATACGCTTGACCCTGAAGGAGAAACAGTACAAACCGGAATTGTTCCGGATGCAGATACTCTGGAGAGTGCAATACGTGAAATGACCGGTACGATGATGCAGAAACCTCCTGTTTACAGTGCACTTCACATCAACGGAAAGAGAAGTTACGAACTTGCAAGAAAAGGTGTTTCGGCAGAGCCTGAAGCAAGAGAAATCACCGTTTTCAATGCCGAACTCCTGATGTATGAACCTCCGTTTGCCAGAGTTGAACTCCACGTTTCAAAGGGAACTTATGTAAGAAGCTGGGCACGTGATTTAGGATACAAATGCGGAACGTGTGCCTATGTTACACAACTCAGAAGAACACAAATCGGACCGTTTTCGGTTGATGAAGCTGTAAAATCGGATGATGAAAATTCTCTTTGTTCATTTAACGAAGATTTTTCCGAAAACCTTATTCACAGACTTACGGAATATGATAATTCTTCCGTTTAT
>JAKSPF010000006.1 GCA_024405065.1 Sphaerochaetaceae bacterium
TCTGAACTTGTCGTTTTGGCATAAAATCTTCAATGGAGAAAGTTGCTACGATAGAAAGAAATGCCTTCCAATACTGCTTGTCAGGACATTTTAAGACCTAATATGAGGGAAAAAGGGAACATATCAGCAACACCGGAAACAACTCTGTTTTTATCTTGACGTTTTAATTGCCGTATCTCCGTAGATGGTTTTCCAATCATCCTTCATGGAGAAAGTGTACCATCCGTTTTCCTGTGCCTTTTTGGCGGTGGAGGAAGCCTTTTCAATGCTGCCATATTCGCGTACATCATCGTCACAAAGAACGAAAAATGCCTTACTCTTGTATTTGTTGTTAGTAGACGTGAGCATCGCCATGCTGTAATCACCGCTACTGTTACCGAACATCAACACAGGGCGCTGACCGATACGTTCATAGATAGTACGAACCTTGTTTGCCTTTACATTTTTCAGCACGTAGGTACCGTCACGAATAACAGTGTCTTTAGCCTCCATGGCATATTCAAGTCCGTTGTCGGTGGGCTGACCGTCCGGCTTAACACCATATTCGGAACCGATAATCCGATATGGCGGAATATCAAAAACGCCGTGCAACAGCAGACGGCAGACATAGGTATCCGTTCCGCTGACGATAATCACGGTGAAGCCGTTTTCCTGCAGATAATTCACAACTTCAACCATAGGCTTATAGAACATTTCACCATAGACTAAATTATCAAAGCCCTTCGGAGTTTTTTTCATAAACCGAACGATATACCTCTCAAAATCCTCTACGGTCATTCCCTTGAAAGCCTTGGCATTGTCACGAATATGTGCAATTTCCAACCAGTCCGGAATGCCGTCGGTGGGGATTGCGCGAATCGCCTGTGCGGTTTTGATCATTTCCTCCGTTGCCTGCCCTGCGTAGTCGGGATCATCCAACACGCGGTAGGCATAAGTCACCCAATCAAAATATGTGGGAGCAGTCTCTCCCATAAGTGTACCGTCCATATCAAACACGGCTATGCGATCTTTTTCGGGAATAAAGTCCGCACTTTCCCTGTCGGTTACGGTTTTCACATAATCCGTTAATTCCGCAAGAGCTTCACTACCCTCATTCCAGTAAGAAAAAGTGAAGCTCCCTTCCGTTGTCGCTTCCTTACTGCATCCGACAAAACAAACAGCAATCATCAGGAGCAACGAAAACAGCACTGCTTTCTTTACGAATTTCATATTGTTCATAAGCTTCATATTCTCCTCTTTCATATCGTATATGGAAGTAAACAAAAAAAACAATTGACTCATTTAATGCAATTTCAATTTCAGAAATTCATAGAGGCAATAGGTAAGATAAACATCGGACTCGGCTCTGTGAAGTTGCTTATCTGAAAGATTGAATTGCTTGCACAGTGCTTCCAGTTTGTATGAGTTAAGACCCGGACAGAGCCTCCTTGCCGCTGTAAGAGTATCAATGGTGTGATTTGGCAACGCACTTCCGAACGAGGCATTCAGAAACCGCATATCAAAAATTACATTGTGACCCACTATGACATCGTTTCCGATAAAAGTCTTTACTTCTTCTGCAATCTCATTGAAACAGGGTTTGTTACACACCATATCATCCGTAATACCGGTCAAATCCGAAATGTAATACGGAAGCTGACAACCCGGATTTACCAGAGAGGTATATGTTTCCGTAATTATCCCGTTTCTTATGCGTGAAGCGGAGATTTCTATGATTTTACACGATGAGGGACAAAGTCCGGTTGTTTCAGTGTCTATGACAGTATAATCGTTAACTATTTTCATTATACAATTCTCCGTAATTTGAAAGCGTCTTTTTCATCAATTCTATAACTTCTTCTCTGATTCGGGCAGGGGAAATTACCATTGCGTCGGCTCCCTGTTGCATAATCCACTGAATCAGTCCGAACCTGTTTGCAGTAGTGACTTTCAGAATGTATGTTCCGTCTTCCTGTTCTTCTATGCTGCAAGTATCCGGCCAGTTTATCAATTCTGCGTAGTAACCCTGCCATAGGTCCAAGTGAATCACCGCTTCAAAGGGTTCTTCTGACGGAAACGGACCGAATGGATCAGATGTAAGTTTTTCAATATCGCTGTCATCCACCTCTATTTTATGCTGAGGCTTTACCGGTTCGGGCAGTCCTACAAATCTTTCAAGGGCATAATTTATGTAGTACCCGTTGTTGATGGTAATGCACCGGAGATAAAGACTTCCTTCAAAGATAAACAGATAGACGGGTTTTACCGTATATTCTCTGTTTTCGTCATAAGACAGATTGTAGTATTCAAAACGTATCCACTGCTTTTTTCCTATTGAATCCAAAAGCAATTTTACCGTTTCCGCAGTATTGGGGTTTATTTTTTTTCCGGTTCTTTGTATGTTGATGATTTTTGATGAAGGCATATTGTCAACCCATTTTATTTTGCTTCTCAGAGATTGCGCACTATCGCACAATACCGGAACATCGCTTGCTGCCCGAAGCAGGAAAGAGAACAGTTCTTTTTCTTTTTCCTCAAGGGCGATATCCGGCAATGTCATTGTCCACAGACTGTCTTTGTCTACTTTCAAATAGTTTTTACGCTTATCGGTCTGATTTTCAATATTTTTTACTTCAAGTCCGGCACCGGTAAGTCTGTCAATCATTCTCATCACAGTCCAACGGCTCAAACCCGTTTTTTCAGTGATTTCCGTTATGGTAGTACCATTGTCCTGACCGAGAAGTCTTATAACATGTACAAGGTTTATCAGTCTCTGAACCCAATCATCGTTGTCTCTCGCAGCCATTTTTTCCTCCGTACCGACAGAATAACGGTTATTATGTTGCAAGTATGCTACATAATTCAATTTTTTTCTTTGCTTTTCCGGAAATTTTATTTTTGAAATCAGTTCTTTTAACTTGAAAAAAACATGGGCTGCGTTTATTATCAAACTCACTCTATGAAGGAAAATTACATAAACAACATTGAAGACATTTGGACAAATGCACTTTCTCAAATAAAAGACACTCTGCCGCAGGGTGATTATGACAGATGGTTTTCCCATATGTCTTTCGGAGGAGAAAAGGACGGAAAAATTACTTTAATTGTTCCTTCACAGTTTGTAAAAGATAAACTCGTCGATTCTTACTTGGGAATAATAGAAAACACATTGAGTGAATTTGCAGGAAGAAACTGTCCTGTTGTTTTTGAGATTGATAAATCAAAAAGATCTGCTTCCTTTTCACACGCAAATGCTTCAGAATCTCCGTCCGAACCTGTAAAAAAAGAGAGAAAAAATCATCCTCTTCTCAATCCTGCATACACATTTGATTCCTTTGTTATGGGCGGAAACAGTAATTTTGCCTACAGTTCTGCGCTCGCCATAGCAAAAAATCCCGGAAGTGCCTATAACCCGTGTCTGATATACGGCGGTGTGGGACTCGGAAAAACTCATTTATTGCAGAGTATAGGTAACTACGTTTATAAAAATACGGACTTGAGTGAAGAAAAAATAATGTACGTGACCGCAGAAAATTTTATGAACGAGTTCATGGATGCATTAAAAGACGGCAAGACAAGACAATTTAAAAACAAGTACAGGAATGTTTCAATTCTCCTTATAGATGATATTCAGATTCTGCAAAAGAGTGAGGCTACTCAAAATGAACTGTTCTCAACATTCAATGATTTATATGAAACCGGAAGACAGTTGGTTTTTACGTGTGACCGTCCAGCTGAAGAATTGAAAAACATATCGGAAAGACTGATGAGCCGCTTTACAAGAGGACTCAATGCGGATATTCAACCGCCCGATTATGAAACAAGAGTTGCAATAATAAAATCAAAGTGTAATGAGCGAAAATTTGAAATGAATCCTGAAGTAGTAGATTTCATTGCAACCAATGTGTCAAACAATGTGAGAACACTTGAATCCTGTATTACCAAGCTGATAGCCTACAGTGAACTTTTGCATAGGGAAATTTCACTTGACATTGCAAAAGAACAACTGAAACAATTGGTTTCCACGTGTAATGATTCTTCCGGAATAACAATAAATATGATAATAGAAACAGTTGCATCTTACTACAACATACAGGCTCAGGAATTAAAAGGAAAAAGCAAAAATCAGTCTGTTATCCTGCCAAGACAGATTGCAATGTATCTGTGCAGAAATCTTACAGATTTTTCAACTACGGAAATAGGTATGGAATTCGGCGGAAAAGAACACACTACAGTCATGTATAATGTGAAAAAGATTGAAGCAATGATGAAAGCAACTGATTCTGATATTCCTAATGTTATTTCAAAACTTTCAAATACCATAAGACTTAAAAAATCGGGTCACTGAATAACTTGCAAAACCTGTAAATTTCCTGTTCATTATTTGTTTTTCCGGATGTGTGTAATTCCTTTTTATGAACATTACTTTCTTTTCTGACTTTTTTTAAACATTTTATGAACAACCTGAATGATTATATAAAATTTTTATTGCCATTTATTGAAAGAAATTACTGTCTTATACACAATTTTTGTGTTACTATTACTACTACTTAAATAAATAATTAAATAAATTGTAGTAAAGAGGAGAAAATATATGAAATTTACATGTCAAAGAGATATAATACTCAAAGAAATTTCGGATGCCGGTGATTTTACATCACAGAAAACAAGTCAGACAATACTTTCTTCAGTGTATATATCTCTCTCAGGAGATAGTCTTACAATAAAGACGACAGACCAGAAAATGGGATTTTTTTCAGAAATAACTGTAATGGGAAATGAAGACGGTTCATTTGCGGTGATGTGTGATAAGCTGTCTGAAATACTTAAAAATCTTCCTGCCTCGGAAATTCTTTTTGAAGAAAAAGAAGAAAAACTGTTAATTTCTCCTTTAAATTCATCTATAGAATTCAGTTTGAGAATGATGGATCCCTCCGGTTTTCCTGAAATGGATATTCCTCCTTATGAAAATTTCTTTAAGATTCCTCAGAAAGATATGACCGATATGATAAATCAGGTAAGTTTTGCAGTAAGTGACGATGAAACAAAATTTGCAATGAACGGAGCTTTGTTTGAAAAAGATTATTCCGGTATCATAATGGTTGGAACTGACGGAAGGAGACTTTCTTACATAAACAGAAAAATTGCAACGGAAATACCGGATTTCGGAAAAATAACCATACCCTCACGTTTTTTGACAATCATAAAAAAACATTCATTGAATGAAGGTGATTTTGATGTGTGTGTTACATCACAGTCGTTGTATGTAAAATCAGCAAATTGCATAATATTTTCAAATCTCATAAAAAACGAGTTTCCCTCGTACAGAAGAGTAATTCCTGAAAAGCAGACCTATAGCTGTATAGTAAATATAAAGGCACTTGAAGAAGCGATAAAGAGAGTGTCACTTTTGGTTGAAAGTAAATATAAGAAACTTATAATTGAATTTTCTCCTTCAAAACTTACCCTCAGTACGGAACATGCAGAGGTGGGTTCCGGAAAGGAAGAAATACCGTGCAATTATGATGGTGAAACACAAAAAAGTGCTGTGAATTATATGTATCTTCTTAATCCGATTAGAGTAATGGAGGGAGAAAACGTAAAAATAGAATTTTCTGAAAACGGAAGACCTTTTACAGTTACTCCTGAACCTGAAAGAGATTATCTGCACGTAATAATGCCGATGAACCTCAAATAACATGAAAATAGAAAGGATTAATCTTGATAATTTCAGAAACATAAAAAAATGTTCACTTGATGTTTCAGGAAAGCAGGTAATTCTTAAGGGAGAAAACGGACAGGGAAAAACAAATTTACTTGAGGCCGTTTATCTTCTCTGTTACGGTTCTTCTTTCAGAACTCAGAATTTAAAAGAAACAATAAGATACTCTGCAGAATATTTTTATCTGAAATCCGAATATTCCGATAATTCAGGAAGTTTAAGAACAACGGAAATTTCCTATGACGGAAAAGAAAAAAGGATAAAAACCGACGGAAATGAAATACATGACAGGAAAGAGCTGATTTATTCCGTTCCCTGTATTTCTTTCTCTCATGAAGATATGGAATTAGTAAGAGGAGAGCCGGAATACAGAAGAAGATTTTTTGATCAGACAATGACATTATACGATTCCGTTTTTTTTGACGATCTCAGAAGATATAAACAGGTACTCAGACAGAGAAATGCAGCATTGAAACAGAATGCAATATCTTTACTTGATGTTTACGATGAAAAACTTGCATTTCTTGCGGTTCCTTTGATAAGAGCAAGAGAAAAAGTCTGCACTTCTTTTTCCGCAATTTTTCCGGATATATACAGAGCTGTTTCACTTGAAGACAGAGATATAAAAATAATTTACAGACCTTCATGGAATACTGAGATGTCGGAAGAAGACATAATCAGAAAACTCAGGGAACAGAGAGATACGGATTTAAGAATGCTTACCACAACAGGAGGACCTCACCGGGACAGATTCATCATATCGGATGAAAACGGAAATTTTGTAAACGGAGCTTCAACCGGACAGGTTCGTCTTGTTTCTCTTGCAATGAGAAGCGCACAGGCAGCTTTTTTCAGGCAAAAAACTGCTTCTGATCCGCTTTTTCTCATTGATGATGTTCTTCTTGAACTTGATTACAAAAAACGCTCAAGATACCTTGATTTTCTCGGAGCGTACAGTCAGGCATTTTTTACGTTTCTGCCGGAGGAAAAATACTTCGGACAACAGTGTTATGCAGAAAAAGATGAAACCGTGATATACTTTGTCAGAAACGGAGATTTTGAAAGACAATGACAGGAAAAAAAGAAGATAAGGAATTTCCCCGACTCTCACCGGAAGAACCTGTAAGTTCTGCGGTATTTCTTGATATGATGTTCAAAAGCTACAATATTGATCTTTCTTCTCCTGAAAGGCAACTGGCCATTCACTGGAAAAGACTCTGTTCTGAAAACATTTCATTTCACAGCAGACCCGAATACGTAAAAGACGGTGTTCTGCAAGTCATTTGTGACAGCGGAACTGCGGCTCAGCTTACCCGTCTTTCTGCGGCAGAAATAATAAAAAAGGTCAATCTTTTTTTGCCGGAATTGAAAATAGTAAAAATCAAAACAAGAGTTGCTTTTAAGCACTCTGATTGAAGAAAAAACCTGTAGATGATATACTTCTGAAAAGCCATTTTATATGGATTATGGAGGACTTTTGAAAGTTTCTCTATGGGGATGGTTTTAAATCAAAAAAATGAGGAAAGGTTTTTCAGAATGGACGAGGAAATCAGAAAATCCGAAGACAGTCTTACAAGGGGCTCAAGTGATTACAATGCCGATGACATCAAGGTTCTTCACGGGCTTGAAGCGGTAAGAAAAAGACCCGGAATGTATATCGGAACAACCGGACCGGAGGGACTTCACCACATGGTCTATGAGGTTGTTGATAACAGCATAGATGAAGCGGTTGCAGGTTTCTGTAATACAATCA
This sequence comes from Sphaerochaetaceae bacterium, assembly GCA_024405065.1. Lineage (GTDB taxonomy): Bacteria > Spirochaetota > Spirochaetia > Sphaerochaetales > Sphaerochaetaceae > JAKSPF01. The sequence goes on from JAKSPF010000006.1 coordinate 7,455, forward strand.
ACATAAGGATTGAAAAAGGCAACATTCTCTGTGTTGAAGACAACGGAAGAGGAATACCTGTGGCAATACACCCTACGGAAGGAGTCAGTACTCTTCAGGTTGCTCTGTGCAATCTGCATGCAGGCGGAAAATTCGGAGGAAAAGGATACAAAACATCAGGAGGTCTGCACGGAGTAGGTGTTTCTGTTGTAAACGCACTTTCCGACTGGCTTGAGGCAACGGTTTACCGTGACGGGAAAATTTACCGTCAAACTTACAAAACAGGTATTCCCCAAGGTGATGTTGCAGTGGTTGGAACAACAGATCCGTCACACACCGGAACCACAATAAAATTTCATGCGGATGCAAAGACGGATGAGGGAGACAAGCTTCATGTAATGGAACTTGACAGATTTGATTTCAACGTGCTCTGTGAGAGGTTCAGGGAACTTGCCTTCCTGAACAAAGGTGTTGTAATCAATGCAACGGATGACAGGGAGGAAGTTCCCGTTGAAAAGACCTTCCACTTTGAGGGCGGAATAAAGGACTTTGTATCTTTCCTTGATGAAAACAATAAAATAATTCCTGAGGGTACCGAACCGGTATATGCATTCGGTAACAGAGCAAATGCCGGCGGTGAAGCACAGGTTGAGTTCTCTTTGCAGTATACTGACCGGTACGACGAGAGAATTTACTCGTTTGCCAACAACATAAACACAAGAGAAGGCGGAAAGCACCTTGTCGGTTTCACAACCGGACTTGTTGCAGCGGTCAGAAGCCAGCTTCAGAAGACAGACAGATACAAAAAGGACAAGAAAACAACAGAGTTCATAGAAAGTGCGGATTTTGCGGAAGGTTTCAACTCCGATGTCCGAGAGGGGCTTTCCGCCGTAATATCGGTGAAGCTTTCCGAGCCTCAGTTTGAGGGACAGACAAAAATGAAACTCGGTTCGTCTTACATACAGGGACTCGTCCAGTCCTTTGTATACGAGAAGCTCAACGATTTCTTTGATGAGAATCCCTCTTTTATTGAGGCGATTCTTGACAAGACAGTGAATTCTGCACGGGCAAGGGTGGCTGCAAAACACGCACGCGAGAAAGAACGCAAGAAAAACGACGGAGGAGTTCTTCCGAGCAAGCTTGCCGACTGCAGTGAAAAAGACCCGGCAAACCGTGAAATTTTCATTGTGGAGGGAGATTCTGCAGGAGGCTCTGCCAATCAGGGACGTGACAGAAAGACGCAGGCGATACTTTCACTTTGGGGAAAGATGCTGAACGTTGAGAAAACAAGAGAAGAAAAAGTTGCGGTGAATGATAAACTTCAGCCGGTAATTGCCTCAATCGGAGCCGGTCTCGGAGCCACATTCAACATTGAAAAAGCAAGATATCATAAGATAATCATAATGGCTGATGCCGATGTTGACGGATCACACATAAGAACTTTGCTTCTTACATTCTTTTTCAGGTATATGAGGCCTCTGATTGATGCGGGCTATGTTTATTTTGCAATGCCCCCACTCTACAAAATTTCAATAAAAAGCAAAGAGTATTACGCATACGATGAAGAAGAGCGCGTGAAAATTCTTGCAGAGAACAACCTTAATGCCGAAGACGAAAAAAGCTACAAAATACAGAGGTATAAGGGTCTCGGTGAGATGAATCCGGAGCAGCTTTGGGAAACAACGATGGATCCTGAACGCAGATTTATCACAAGGGTTCAGCTTTCCGATGCCATAGAGGCAGATCACTGGTTCAGTGTTCTGATGGGTGAAGATGTTGAACCGAGGCGGGTTTACATTGAAGAAAACGCCACCTATGCAAATATTGATGCATGACGGGAGAAACAAAGATGGATATGAGTGCTGAAAACAGGGTTATTGTTTCCGATCTTTCAAAGGAAATGAAGAAATCCTACCTTGATTATGCAATGAGTGTTATTGTGAGCCGTGCCTTACCTGATGCAAGAGACGGGCTTAAACCGGTTCACAGAAGAATTCTTTACGATATGTTTGAGCAGGGCATCAAGTCTTCCGGCAGTACGAAAAAATGTGCAAAGATAGTCGGAGATGTGCTCGGTAAATATCATCCGCACGGTGATGCTTCCGTTTATGACGCAATGGTGCGTTTGGCACAGGATTTTTCTCTGCGATATCCGGTGATAAAGCCACAGGGTAACTTCGGTTCAATAGACGGAGATCCGCCTGCTGCATACAGATACACAGAAGCAAAAATGAACCGTCTGGGTGAAGTCATGCTTACCGATATTGAAAAAGATACGGTGGACATGGTCAACAACTTTGACGATTCAATGCTTGAACCTTCAATACTTCCTGCAGGGTTTCCGTTCATGCTTGCAAACGGTTCCAGCGGAATTGCGGTCGGTATGGCAACCAATATGGCACCGCACAACCTCACGGAAATATGTGATGCTTTGTGTGCAGTGATAGAAAATCCGGAAATAACGGTTCTGGATCTCATGAATTACATAAAAGGTCCTGACTTCCCTACTTCCGGAATTATCTGCGGGCGCAAAGGAATCAAGGATGCGTTTGAAACGGGTCGCGGTAAGATTGTAATGAGGGGGCGTTATCACATTGAAGAACACAAGTCTCACGATTCAATTGTCTTCACGGAACTTCCCTATCAGGTTAATAAACGGGATTTGAGAGAGCATATTGAGACTTTAAGGAAAGAAGAAACCTTAAAAGACGTGTCAATATGCAGGGATGAATCAGGACGTGAGGGAATACGTCTTGTAATTGAACTCAAAGCCGGTGCAAGTCCTGATATTGTTGTAAATCACCTGTTCAGAAGCACGGCACTTGAAAGCAATTTCAATACAAACAATCTTGCCCTTGTGAACGGCAGACCGAAACTGCTCAATCTCAAGGATATGCTTACTGTCTACATCAATCACAGAACCGATGTTGTAACCAGAAGGACGCGTTTTGAACTTACAAAGGCAGAAGAACGTGCGCACATTCTTTTGGGATTGAAAATCGGTCTTGAGCATATTGATGAAGTCATTGCCATAATCAAGAAATCTGCGGACAACGAAGAAGCTTCTGTAGAATTGCAGAAAGCGTTTGCACTTTCAGACAGACAGGCAAGTGCGATAATTCAGATGAGACTCGGACGTTTGAGCCATATGGAAACTCAGGAAATTGTTGATGAATTGACTGATTTGCAAGCAAAAATTGTCTACTATAAAGAGCTTCTTGCCGATCCGGTGAAGATTTTAGGTGTTGTGAAGACTGAAATTGAAAACCTGCGCAAAGATTACGGAGACGAGAGACGCACGGAAATTGACAGTCGTGAACTTTCCGGTGTGATGGACAAGGATTTCATCAAAAAAGAAGAATGTGTTGTTATTGCAACTCACAAAGGTTTTGTCCGAAGGGTTTCTGCAGACGAATACAAGACCCAGTCTCGCGGAGGCAAAGGTGTCAAGGGTGCAAAACTCCGTGAAGAAGATTTTGTGCAACATATGTTCACGGCAAATTCACATGACAAAATAATGTACATTACCGACAAGGGAAGAGCCTTCACCCTTGAAGTGTGGGAAATCCCCGAAGGTCAGAAGGTAGGAAAAGGAGTAAGTATAAAAGCGGTACTTCCGAAAATGGACGCAGAAGAATCAATAACGTCCGTAATAAGCTTTGAGGATTTCTCGGAAGATGCGTACCTGCTCATGTGTACAAAGCACGGTGTTGTAAAGCAAATTGCTCTCAACGCCTTTGTAAACGCCCGTAAGAACGGAATCCGAGCAATTGTCCTTGATGAAGGCGATGTTTTGTTTGACAGTATCTTTGTAAAAGATTCGGATGAAGCGATGATTATTACAAAGAAAGGCAAAGGACTGAGATTTGCCGTGTCTGAAGTAAGGTCAATGGGAAGAGTATCTCACGGTGTAAAGGGTATAACACTTGCTCCGGAAGACGAAGTTGTGGGTCTTCTGAAAGTTGATTCGGAAAAGAGAATTCTTATGGTGACGGAACTCGGAAAGGGAAAACAGGTGGATTACAACCTGTTTATGGCACATCACAGAGGTACCGGCGGTCAGCAGATATACAAACTGGATGAAAACAGGACAAGTTTCATTGTTGCCGCACTATCCGTAGATGACAGAAATGATATTGTCTGTATTACAAGGGACGGTATAACAATAAGAACTCACGTTGAGCAAATTTCCGTGCAGGGAAGAACTGCCGGCGGAGTAAATGTTGTCAGAATGAAGACTGAAGAAGACAGAATTGTATCCATTTGCAGTACGGTTTATCAGGAAGAAGAACAGAACGAAGAGGAAGATTCCGAAAACGGAACAAATGAAACATCCGAAGTCGGAACAGAGAATGTAGAAAAAGGTCTTTTTGATGAAGTGGAGCTTGTAGATGATAAGAACTGAGGAAAATACAAGCTCGGTTATGCAAAATTCTCTAAAAGTATCTGAAAAAAGAGACAAGAGATAAATACATTCTGTTTCTTTATATAGTAACACGGGGTAAAAACCGCATTCTACGTGGCTGGAATGCGGTTTTTTGTTGTTTTGAGAATTTTTCAAAAAATAAACGAGAATACTCAAAAATGTAAAAATCAGAGAAACCGGCAAAAGAACTTTCGTTAAAAACCGGTGTGTTCAATCAAAAATGGCTATGTATCTGAAAAATGTTTCACGTGAAACATTCTATAAAAACAAATTTTCTTATCAAATTGCAAAATTATGCTTTGTGAAGAACGAAATAGGATTTTCCTATATAAAAACTCTCTTTGATAATTTAAGTTTGACTTTGTGTCCTTCAAATTATCAAAAGTACATTCTGTGCCGCAGAGACAAGTTCAGAATTTATGAATGTAGTTTTGCTGTTGGCACTGTAGTTTACAATTGGTTTTCTGATAGATGTGTTAAAAGATCATCAACAGTGTCTGTCTGTGGCTGAGCCGAAAAAAATCCTGTCACAAGCATAATATCTGTAACAGGATTGTAAAATGTTTCACGTGAAACATTCAGATGTTTTGAAGATTCTCATCAGTTGTTTGAGTTATTTGGTTGTTCTTCATCAAAAGTCAGGTTGATAACCTCTATTTTGTCATCCACGTTATATTTCAACATTCTTTCCACCCCACCCTTCAATGTCATAGCTGCCATAGCACATCCGGCACAGGCTCCTCTTAGTCTGACAAAGACTTTGTAATCTTCCATTTTGACAAAATCAATATCTCCCCCATCATTTTGAAGTGATGGTCTTATCATTTCTATTGCTTCCAGTACCTTTTTTTCAATCTCAGCATTCATAATAATTTCTCCTGATGACGATAATTTACTTCTACTTGATTTAACTGGTCAAGTATGCACCGGTTATTGACAGATTTTGCACAATTTATGAACAAAATTTGGTGACTTTTAATGTGTAATGCTTTATTATGGCGGTATGAGTGCAAAAAAAATCATTTTCTTGAATCAGAAAGGCGGTGTAGGTAAAACAACAACAGCCGTTAACATCGGTTCTGCTCTTGCGGTAAAGGGATATAGAGTTCTTCTTGTAGATATGGATTCTCAGGGTAATTTGTCAAGTTCTGTATCTGCGGATACAACAAGACCCGGAGTGTATGAAGTAATTGCAGGAACGGCAGATTTTTCGGCTGTTCAAACTACTCCCGTAAAAAATTTGTTTTGTCTTTCCGGAGGAATAAACAATGCCGGTTTGTCCGTTGAGTTGATTGATTTGAAGGATAGAGAGTACTATCTTAAAAGGGCGCTTAAACCTGCAGAAAGTGACTATGATTTTATTTTTGTAGATTGTCCCCCGGCGCTTGATCTTGTAACAATGAATGCTCTTGCTTTTGCAGAATATGTGATAATTCCGATGCAGTGTGAATTTTTTGCCATGGAAGGGTTGAATTTACTGATGAAAACAATATCTTCTGTGAAAAAAAAGATAAATCCAAGGCTTTCCGTGCTTGGAATTGTGTTTACAATGTATTCTAAAAGGTCAAAACTCAATAATGAAGTTGTTGAGGATATATCAAGTTATTTTAAAGATTTGGTTTTTAAAACACTGATCCCGAGAAATGTAAGAGTTTCAGAGGCACCTTCGCATGGATTGCCGGTAAATGCCTATGAAAGTTTTTGCAGCGGAACAAAAGCATACAATGATCTTGCAGAGGAGGTACTGAAACGTGTCACTAAATAAACATGGACTTGGCAGGGGAATAACATCTCTTATCGGAGAATATGATAATTCAACCTATGAAGTTGAAAAACTTGAAGAAGCCGGTGTAAGAGTACTTGATATTGAAATTAATAAAATAAAACCGAATCCAAACCAGCCCAGAAAAAATTTTGATCAGGATGCTTTGCTTGAACTGAGTCAGTCTATTACAGAACAAGGGGTTTTGATACCTCTTTTGATTGAAGAAATAGCAAGAGAATCCTATATTGTGATTGCGGGTGAAAGAAGATATCGTGCTGCAAAGATTGCAGGCCTTAAAACATTGCCCTGTATTATAAGGGATTTCACTGACATACAGAGAATGGAAGTTGCTCTTATTGAGAATATTCAAAGAGAAAACCTGAATCCTGTTGAGGAGGCTCGTGCCTTTAATTATCTCCTTGTGCAACAAGGAATTAAACAAGAAGACCTTGCCAAAAGAATAGGAAAAAGCCGTTCTGCAATAGCAAACAGTCTCAGACTTCTCAATCTTCCTGCAGGAATGCTTGAAGGTTTGCAAAAAGGTGAATTTTCAGCCGGACATGCGCGGGCTTTACTCTCCGTTGAAAACCCTGCAGATAGGGAAGTTCTTTATCTCAGAATTTTAAAAGACGGTCTTTCCGTAAGACAGACAGAAGCGCAGGCTACAGGTCTTAACAAGGGAAGCCGTGCAATCAATACTCTGCTTCCGAACGATGAAGGTAAAGCAAAAGAAGGAAAGGATGAAGAGGTTGAATCAGTTGAGGAAAAATTTCTTTCTGCTACCGGATGTAAGGTTGAAATTAAAGGAAAATTGACAAAAGGTAAAATTGTGATACCCTTCTCTACGTCTGAGGAGCTGGAAAGAATTTATCAGCTTTTCAGCCCGGGAGATTCGCTTTTTGACTACGATGATGGAGAAAATTGATGAGTTATAAGGATGTTGACGGTTTATATGCCGTTTTTGATACAGAAAAAGGAAAAATCACGGTAAAACTTGAATTTGAAAAAGTACCGATGACTGTTGCTAATTTTGTCGGTTTGTGTGAAGGAGAGCTGAACTTTGATAATCCCGGAGAAAACTTCTATGAAGGGCTTAATTTTCATAGGGTAGTTGATAATTTCATGATTCAGGGTGGTTGTCCGAAAGGAGACGGAACCGGAGGTCCGGGTTATTCCTTTCCTGATGAGTTTGATGCTTCTTTGAGGCATGATGGTGCCGGAGTCATGAGTATGGCAAATGCCGGACCGGGAACAAACGGAAGTCAGTTTTTCATTACACATGTAAAAACTCCGTGGCTGAATGATAAGCATTCTGTGTTCGGCAGGGTTGTTGAGGGTCAGGATGTAGTCAATTCAATAAAACAAGGTGACAGAATCAACACAGTTACGATAGAGAGAATCGGAAAGAAAGCCGAAGATTTCAAGGTTACAAAAGAAATTTTCTCAGAACTGGTACAAAAAGCGGCAAATGTTGCAATGGAAAAGCGTCGTAAAGAGATAGAAGACATTGAAAAAGAGATAGATAACCGCTGGCCCGGGAATATTGTGACGTCTTCCGGATTAAGATATGTTGTGACAAAGAAAGGTTCCGGTTCAGGTTCGCCCAAATTCGGACAGACGGTTACAGTCCACTATCAGGGAAGTCTGATTGACGGGAGAATGTTTGATTCTTCGTTGAACAGAGGAGAGCCGGCAAAGTTTGAAATAGGTCAGGTTATTGAGGGGTGGAATGAGGCACTTGTTTCCATGACAAAGGGAGAAAAAAGAACTTTGATAATTCCTCCTGAGCTTGGGTACGGAGTACATGGCTATCCGGGAATTATCCCGCCGAATTCATACCTCATATTTGATGTTGAGCTGCTTGATTTCTGATTTGTAGAGCCAATTGCAAAATTAAGCTTTGTGAAGAATGAACATGGAAATTTGAAATTGGCTCTGTAACTTTATAATTTGTAATTTGTAATTGTAATCGTAGGGGAAACGATTTAGCAGGGGTTGGTAATCGGGAGATATCATGTCAAAAGAAGTAACAACCGGATTTGTATGTTCGGAATGCGGATATACAAGTACAAAATGGCTCGGACGCTGTCCTCAATGCGGTATGTGGAATACCTTTACGGAAGAAAAAGCGATCCGAACACACAAAACAGGGACAGAGGTTGCACGGTCTTCTGTACTTTCTGCAGTACCCTATGAGGCAGAATTCCGTTTTGAAAGCGGAATCTCAGAGTTGGACAGAGTTCTTGGAGGCGGAATTGTACATGCTTCTTCTGTTCTTGTGGGCGGCGAACCGGGGATAGGCAAGTCCACTTTGATGTTGCAGGTTGCAGCAGGGTGCAGTGCAAGAAGAAAAGTTCTCTACATTTCCGGAGAAGAAAGCAGCAGTCAGGTCAGGCAGAGGGCGGAAAGACTCGGACTTGATCTTAACAGAATCAATATTCTTTGTGAGACAAAACTGGAGCCGATTCTCTACGTTTTGGATACTGAAAAGCCACAGATTGTAATAGCGGACTCACTTCAGACTCTTGAAAAGGACGATATCGGATCGTCTGCGGGTTCTGTTACGCAGATGCGTACATGCTGTATGGAGATAACATCTCACGCAAAGGCAAACGGAACGAGTGTTTTTTTTATCGGTCACGTTACAAAAGAGGGCGTAATTGCCGGCCCGAAGATAATTGAGCATATGGTTGATACCGTAATTTACTTTGAGCAGGCATCAATGGGAGTCAGACTTGTACGTGCTGTGAAGAACCGTTTCGGTTCTGTGGATGAAATCGGAATTTTTCTCATGACATCACATGGACTTGAAGGTGTTGCCGATCCGGCAAGTTTCTTTATTTCAAAGCGAGAAGAAACCACTTTGCCTCCCGGAATTGCATTTACGGCAATAGTTGAGGGAACACGCACTTTTATCGTTGAGATTCAAGCTCTTGTAACTGATGGTAAGTCAGGTATCGGCAGAGTTTATTCCGATAAAATTGACAGCTCCAGAGTTCTTCGCGTAGCCGCAATTCTTGAACGTCATGCAGGTATTTTACTTGCAAATAAAGACATTTACATAAACGTGGCAGGCGGGATGAAGGTGAACGATGTGTCTGCGGAACTGGCTATTGCTCTTGCGTTGAAATCTGCATATTCAGACAAGGGAATTGATTCAAAAACGGTGAGTTTCGGAGAGTTGAGTCTTGCAGGAGAAGTCAGACCTGTCGGTTTTGCAGACAGACGAATGAAAGCCGCTGCGGAAATGGGTTTTACCTCTGCCATAATTCCGGAATCCCGAAACAATGAAACGGGAATAAAACCGAAAATATGCGGCAGAATACGTGATGCAGTAAACTACATATCATAGAGTCAATTACAAAATTCCATTCATGAGTTCTGTCGGCAAGAACCCGTCCACTTTTCTTGACAAGTACCTGACAAGTACCCGGATAGTCCGATTTGATGCATTTTTTAACTGTCAGATAGTCCGATTTGGTGCATTTTTTTACCATTAGACAGTCTGATTTGGTGCATTTTATTGTTGAGTAACCGCATATTTGTTGATATTATTCTTTGTGTATGAAAGAAATAATGCTGAAAAGAAAAGCCTACTCATTCCTGCTTGACTGGAGAAGAACTAAAAACGCAGAGTGTCTTTTGATAAAAGGTGCAAGACAAACGGGGAAGACTTATCTTGTAGAAGCATTCGGGAGAAA
>JAKSPF010000060.1 GCA_024405065.1 Sphaerochaetaceae bacterium
TCATAAAAATTCTTACAGACCGTATTCTCTGACAAATCGCGGAGCGGAATGTTGAGGACCTTTCAAGAACTCTCAAATTAAAGTTGAAACCTCTCCGATGAAAGTTTATCATCTATGTTGGGTGTTTTTTCAAAACTGCATACGGATTTGAAAATTGCCTGATAAAAAATATTTTTGAGAGGTGTAGTATGAATGAACTGGCAAGTGCTCTTAACAAGACGCTTCAGAATTCAAAAGTCTTTTCCATGCTTTCCGATTACGGAAGAAGACTTTATGTTCCCAAAGGAATAATAGTACAGAGCGCAGAAGCAAAAAAGAAAGCAGACCGCTACAATGCAACTATCGGTGTTGCTCTTGAAAAAGGAACCGTGATGTACATTCCGGGAATGAAAGCACAGTTTGCGGAAACAATGAAGCCGGGTGAGCTTTTCTCTTATTCTCCGATGGGCGGAGTCCCTGCTTTGAGGGAAACGTGGAAAAAGGAGATGTTTGTCAAAAACCCCTCACTTGCAGGAAAAACAATTTCCCTACCGGTTGTCTGCAGCGGACTGACAAATGCGCTGAGCATTGTGTGTTCCATGTTTCTTGACAAAGGAGACAGTATTGTTGTTCCTGAGATGTACTGGGAAAATTATGACCTCATAATTGATGAGCAGCGTGAAGCAAAGAAAGTGATGTTTGCCAACTTTGACGGAAACGGTTTCAACATAAAGGGTCTGGATGATGCACTTGCCTCAGTCAAGACCGACAAAGCCGCAGTAATACTCAACTTCCCGAACAACCCCACAGGCTACACCCCGACAAACGAGGAATCAGACAAAATAGCTCAGGTTCTGAAAAAACACGCTGAAAACGGAAAAAAACTGGTTGTAATTTCAGACGATGCATACTTCGGTCTTTTCTATGAAGATAATGTCTGCAGAGAAAGTCTGTTTGCAAAAATATGCGACGCATCTGAAAATCTGCTTGCAGTCAAATGTGATGCCGCAACAAAAGAAGAGATGGTTTGGGGATTCAGAGTAGCGTTCATCACCTACGGATTCAAAGGCTGTGATGATGCGATGCTTGACGCTCTTGTTCAGAAGACAATGGGAGCAATCAGAGGAAGTCTCTCAAGCTGTTCAACACCGGGTCAGAACATAATGCTCAAAGGAATGGCTGATACAAACTATCATAAAGATAAACAGGCAGGCATAGACAAAATGCAGGCACGTTACCGCAAGATGAAAGAAGCACTTGCTCCATACACAGGTAAAGACTGTCTTAAAGCCCTTCCCTTCAACAGCGGATATTTCATGAGCTTCATTACAAAATGCGATGCAGAAGATCTGAGACAGGAATTGCTCAACAACTGGGGTACCGGTTCCATCAGACTCGGAGAGCATCTGCTGAGACTTGCGTTCTCAAGTATTGATGAAGAAAACATTGCAGGACTTGTAGACACGGTTTACAGCGCAGCGGAAAAACTCTGCTGACAAATAAAGGCATAACCTCTAACTGAAACCAGTACCCGAAGAGGAACCTTAAATTCCTCCGAAAAGATTTGAATTCGGTACAGGGATAAGTTATGATGGAATAAAAGTTTTCAACAAACCCCAAAGGAGGAACTTATGGGAGAAAAAAAGAAAGGATTTTTCAAGGCTTACCTTGAATTCAACGTCCTTTACAAGATTCTTATCGGTCTTGCAGTCGGTGCAATTGTAGGTATCATCCTTGCATCATGCAATGTCACTGCTCTTCCTGCATGGATCAGCATGTTCGGAACAATCTTTACAAGACTTCTGAAGATGATCATCATCCCGATGATTGTAGGTTCGCTGGTTGTAGGTGCTTCGTCCGTTTCTCCGGCAAATGTCGGAAAAGTCGGAGTCCGTATCATAATCATCTACCTCATCACATCGGCAATTGCAGTTGTAATCGGACTTATCATGGGTTCAATCTTCCAGCCTCATGCAGAACTTGCAGCAGTTGAGAAACTTGCAGCAGACGCAGCAGGAAAGGTTGCAGACACAAACGTGTGGTCAGTCATATACAACATTATTCCTACAAGTGTTCTCAGTTCTCTTGTCAGTGAAACTGTTCTTCAGGTAATCTTCTTCTCCCTGCTCTTCGGTATGTGCCTTTCATTCATGAAGGTTTCCAAAGACGAGAGAATTGCAAGAATTTCAAACACGATGTTTGATATCTTTGATTGTCTTACTGAAATCATGCTGAAAATTGTTGCAGGTATAATGCAGTATGCACCTATCGGTGTTGCAGTTCTTATCTGTGAAGTTTTCGCAAAGAACGGTGCAAAGGTTGCCGGTGCTCTCGGAACTGTTACTCTTGCCTGTTACTTCGGCTACATTCTCCACGTTGTACTCGTTTACGGCGGAATCCTCAAACTCGGCGGAATCAAAATCGGTCCGTTCTTCAAAGAGGCTTCTGTTCCTTTCATCACGGCATTTGTTACCCGTTCCTCAAACGGCACATTGCCTAAGACAATGCAGGCAGCTGACAATCTCGGTGTTGATAAAGAAGTTTATGCATTCAGCCTTCCGCTCGGAGCAACAATCAATATGGACGGAACCGCATGCTATCAGGGTGTGTGTTCAATCTTCCTTGTGATGTCTGTTTACGGCAGAATGCTCACATTCGGTGAAATGGGTATGCTTGTTCTCCTTGCAACTCTTGCATCAATCGGTACAGCCGGTGTTCCCGGTGCAGGTGCAATCATGCTTGCAATGTGTATGCAGGGTCTGAATATGCCTATTACCCCGGGTACGACAATGGCAGGTGCTTACGCAATGATTCTCGGTGTTGATGCTATCCTTGACATGGGCAGAACAGCTCTCAATGTCTTCGGTGACCTCACATGTACAAGTGTTGTTGCAAAGAAACTCGGATTTGTAAGAAAGGATGCGATAATTCTCTGATTCACAGAGCATACGCAAAGAAGGGGCTGTTGCTGTGCAGCAGCCTCTTTTTTTTGAGCAACTCTACTGAATTTTGAAAGTTGCTCTTCAGAAGGATGAAATATGAAGTTCAGATACAAGTGTATAGATTGCGGTTATGAGTTTGAAACAGATGAAATTGTGTATACCTGTCCGAAGTGTGCAGGTACAGAAAAGGAAGGTGAATTTCCGAAAGGATACCTAAAGGTTCTTTACGACGAACGGGAATTGAAACAACTTTCAAAAAAAAGTCATGTGACTTTTTATGATTTTTTTCCTTATACAGTCCCTACTCCTGAAGTTTATCCGGTAGGAAACACACCGATAGTTAAACCGTCAAGACTTAATGCAAAACTCGGACTGGAAAACGTCTTCTGCAAAATGGACACGTTTCTTCCTTCCGGTTCATTCAAAGACAGAGCAAGTCAGCTGATTGCTGCACAGGCAATTTCTCACAATACAAAAAAAATCGCTTTGGCTTCCACTGGAAACGCAGGAGCAGCAATGAGTTGTGCAGGAGCGGCATACGGGTTGGATATAATCCTTTTTGTTCCGCAGACAGCACCTGTAAATAAGCTGATGCAGTCTGTTCTTTACGGTGCAACAGTTGTTCCGGTGAAGGGGTCTTATGATGATGCTTTTCTTCTCTCAATTGAATACACAAAGCATTTCGGCGGTATAAACAGAAACACTGCATACAATCCAATGACCATTGAGGGCAAAAAAAGCGTCTCAATAGAACTGTTTGAACAACTTGGAAGAAAACTTCCCGATGTTGTATATGTTCCCGTAGGAGACGGATGTATCATCAGCGGAGTTTACAAAGGGTTCTATGACCTAATGGCAGCAGGCATAACAGACCGCATTCCTCAGATTGTATGCTGTCAGAGTGAAAAGTCAAATGCCATAAGTCTTGCATTTGAAACAGGTGAGTTTAAAAGTATTGAAGCCTCAACACGTGCAGATTCAATATCCGTTGACATCCCTGCCAGCGGAAGAATGGCGGTTCAGTACATGAAACAGTACAACGGACGCTGCATACAGGTTTCCGAGAAGGAAATTCTTGACGCACAGATGAGCCTTGTGGGTAACTGCGGAGTGTTTGCAGAACCTGCATCAAGTGCAGCGTGGGCAGGTCTGGTGAAGGATTCGGAGAACATTAAGAAGACTCTCGGTAAGGATGCGCAGATTTGTGTACTTCTGACAGGTACGGGCTTTAAAGATATGGCCGTGTTTGACGGCAGAGTCACGCTCCCTCAGCCCATTGAAAACTCACCTCAGGCAGTAATTGACCGCTTTACCGAATAAAGCTCTTACTACTTCAACTTGGCAGGTTCGGTTGCTTTGATAAGTTCCACAGCCAGAACATCTGTCGGATCAATCAGCGCTGTTCCTTCAAATTCCGATTTACCCGGAAACACAAGGGGCAATTCCGTACAGCCCAGAATAACCGCAACGCAGCCTTTTTCCGAAAGGCTGCGTACTGCGGATGATACTGCCTTATACGCGTCTTCGGAAACAGGAGAAACAGCCTTTATCCCGTATGTATGATTGTAAATTGCATCATGCACAGCTTCTGCAGTTGTTTCATCAGGTTTCACAAGTTCAAGTTCCGGATAGTTTTCAATGTAGCGATCATAGATTTCAGTTCTCATTGTTCCCAGAGTGGAAAGCAAGCCGATTTTCCCCTTTGTAAACGTTTCTGAAATAAACCTGCAGGTGCTGTCAATCATGTTTATGAATCTCAAACCTTCCGGAAAGTTTACCTGACCGAGAATTTTGGGACTGTGTGCCGTATTGCAACAGATTCCGAATACGGAAGCTCCGCTTCTTGCAAGTATGTTTGCACACTTTTCAATACCGGAAGCGGGATTTTCACCGTTTTGAAGAAGATACGCCGTTCTGTCAGGAACAAGTGACGGACAGGAAACCATAATTGTATTTATATGCTCCTGATCACGGTCTGCTTTTGTGTGTTTCAGAATTTTTCCTGCAAGATCAATTCCTGCTGCCGGTCCCACTCCACCCAATATACCGATTGTTTTATTCATCATACTCTTTTATCTCCTGATTCATTGCCCATGTAAACAGCTTTTCCTGCTTTGCCTGCGTCTGTTTTATCAGAATCTCACCCTGTTCCGTTATGATACTCACACTTGAAAGAAGAAACTTTTTTGTAAATTGCCAGCTTTTTACTGCGGTTCTCTTTATTATCTTGATATCACTCTGTGAAACAACACCTGCACTTATAATCAGAATTCTGAAATCAGTAACCGCAACCATGCGCCTTTTACCGTCAACAACCCCGGTGAGAACGCTGTTAAGTTTTTCATCCATATTGAGCAATTGTCCCAGAACTTTCAATTCAATACGGTAATAATAATCACTGTATATTCCAAGTTCCTTTAATCTTGAAAGAACATCTACTCCCATCATTTCCTCCCCGTTGATTATAACATCGTTTTCCGCTGTATGTCTTGCAAAAGTAAACCCGCCGTTCAAAAATGTTTACAGTTTTCAAATATTTTCCATATTGCGAGCGCAGGAAGCGAAGCCGTAATCTGAACCGGACGCCCGCTTACAGGGTGAGTGAACATTACACTGCGTGAATGAAGGCAGATGCTTCCGTCCTCATTGGAACGTGGAAAACCGTACTTCAGGTCACCTCTTATGTGAACGCCGCAGGCAGCAAGCTGTGCCCTTATCTGATGGTGCCTACCCGTAATGAGCTTTATTTCCAGCAGATAATATCTTTCTCCGGATGCAAGCAGTCTGTACTCAAGTTCAGCACGCTTTGCTCCGTTTCTTTCCGTAATGTATGCAAAACTTTTGTTTTTTTCACTGTTTCTGGTAATGTAGTGAACAAGCCTACCTGCATCACCCGCAGGAGGAAGTCCGTCACATATTGCCCAGTAATATTTCTTTACATCACCGTTACGGAACATTGTATTCATTCTTTCAAGACTCTTGGATGTCTTGCAGTAAATCACAATTCCGCTTGTAGGTCTGTCCAATCGGTGAGGTATGCCCAAAAAGACGTTACCCTGCTTATTGTATTTTTTACGTATGTAATCCTTCACATCATCGGCAAGGGTTCTGTCACCGGTCAAATCACCCTGCACAATTTCCTTGGGAAGTTTGTTTACTGCAATGAGGTGATTGTCTTCATAAAGTATCCTGTCGGAAATATCAGACACTTTTCAGATTACCTTCAGTCAAACAGTGAAGGTTCTTCTTCATCACGTGACTTTGCCTTTTTTTCTTTCAAAACCGGCGGTTCCTGTTTTTCCTCAACCTGCTTCTGCTCCGATTCTGCAAAACTTCTTTTCAGACTTTCAGATGCTGTTTCCATTTCAGGTTCTTCAACCAGTTTTGCAGGTTTAATCTTTATTGACGCAATTTCACGTTTCGTCAGCATTACACCGCCGGCTTTTGCACCCTTTACCCTGTAATCACTGAAGAGGAAAGTCTGTTCGTTGAACCTGCCGGAACCCTTGAACGTAATTGTAACCTCCGCATTAGGCAAAGTTGAAAGCTTACGCATCACATCATTCTGAGGATCCGGAAGAAGTTCATAGGATTTGTTGAGAATAAAGCCCGTATTGAGTTTTGTTCGCTTTATTCCGGTTCGTCCGGTGTCCTTACTCTGATAAATCACCGTAAACACAACATCCTCAAGAAGTTCCTTATCAGCAAGCCCGATGTATGCCGCCTCTTTTCCGATAAGAGTTCTTTCACTGACGTTTATGCAGAAATACGCCCCGTTCTTCTGTATTACAAGAATCTTATCGTACTCAGACACCTTATCAATCAGAACACCCCCGCGTACTTCTGTTCCCAGATAGCCTGTTTCTTCATCATATCTGAGATCAAGTTCCCTCTTTGCAACCTCTCTTGCATTAACGGTATTGAAATCTGCAATGACCGTCTTTCTTGAATGCTCGTCTGCATTCAGTTCACTTTTCAGGGCTTTAAGAGTTCTTATCGCATAATCGGTAAGATGTCCCAAATCATATTCCACCTGCTTTATATTTGCATTTATTTCCTCAATTTCAGACTTGTTCTTCTCAATGTCAAAAAGTGAAATTCTCCTGATGGGTATTTTAAGCAGATGCTCAACATCTTCATCACTTACATCCCGCAGAAGCTGGTCACGGTAAGGTTCAAAACCCGTAAGTACGGCCTCCTGAACAGCTTCCTGAGTCTTTTTCTGCTCTATGCGCTTGTAAATTCTCTCCTCTATGAATATCCTCTCAAGAGTCCTTGT